>JAYVGF010000240.1:0-6717 GCA_043772415.1 Betaproteobacteria bacterium | reverse complement strand
CGTAAAGCGGTACGCGGAATAAAAAAGCCAGCCCGCCCCAGAATAAAATCGCCAGCAACACCGGCCAGATAATCAAGCCCAGAATGCGCGGCTGCATCAGATCGCGCAGGGCGCGGGTGAGGGCTTCAGTGATGTTTTTCATGTGTGTCAGTGATCGTAAAGTAAGTGATTGAATAACATGCATTAATTTTACAGCGAGTATAATGACCCTGAATTAAAATTGCTGAGTGTAGTTTACCCATTTCATTTTTCACCCATGCGCATACTGACAAAATATCTTACCCGTGAAGTTATCATCGCTACCGTGTTGGTGTTCGGCGCATTACTCATGCTGTTCGCGTTTTTCGATGTGGTAGCTGAGCTGAAAAATATCGGTCGTGGCAGCTATCGTCTGCCCACTTTGTTACAAGTGGTGTTGTGGTCTTTGCCCGGCCATGTGTACGAGTTATTTCCGATCGCCGTGTTGATCGGCACTTTGTTCGCGCTGACGCAATTGAATAGCCATTCGGAATTAACCGTCATGCGCGCCTCGGGTTTATCCCTGGTGGCGATTTCCCGTTCGCTCATGATCATGGGCGTCGTGCTGGCCGTAATAACTTTTTTGTTTGGCGAATACGTCGCACCGATTTCGGAACGCCGTGCGCAACAGATTTGGCTCCAGGCAACCAACGCCGTTGTGGCACAGCAGTTTCGTTCCGGACTATGGGTGAAAGACGATAATAGTTTCGTCAATGTGCAGGAAATCAACGCCGATACGTCGTTGAAGAACGTGAAAATTTACGAATTCGACGCAACCTATAAATTAAAAAGCATCAGTTACGCCAAACGCGGTGAGCATGTGGCGGAAAATAAATGGCGCATCACCGATGTCGAGCAAACCGTATTTGATGAGAAGGGCGCTTCGCTGAAAAATCTGGCCGAGGCAAATTGGAATTCCGTCCTGACGCCATCAATTCTCAGTGTATTGCGTGAACAACCGGGTCAAATGTCGGCCAGCGATTTATCCGCGTTCGTCGATCATTTGCGCGACAACAAGCAGGATAGCAATCGCTACGAAATCGCTTTCTGGTCGAAGATTATTTATCCCGTCGCGGTGATAGTGATGATGTTGCTCGCCGTGCCGTTCAGTTCGTTCCAGAAACGCGCCGGCGGTGTCGGCGCGAAAATTTTTGTCGGCATCATGCTGGGCTTGGTATTTCACTTCGTCAATCGGCTGTTCGCCCACATCGGGCAACTCAACGATTGGCCGCCGTTCTTATCCGCTTCATTGCCAAGCGGGGTTTTTCTCACGCTCGCATTGGTCATGTTGTACCGCGTACAGCGCGTCTAGTTTTTTTCCAACCTCACGAGTCGCGTCCTGGCGATCCGGTCATGTAAAAATTGTCCGTCACGATCAAATAGCGCCCAAATAAATAGCGGCAAGGTCAGGCATGCGATGAATAATCTTAATGCGCATTGCAGGTAACTAAGCGGTTCGCCATTGGCGCTGATCAATTTGATACGCCAGGTTTTCATCGCCAGGGTTTGTCCGCTTTTGCGCCAGAAATAAAAAAGGTAAGCGGCGATCACTGCCACTACATAAATTTGAAATAACGGCAGCAGTGGACCTGTGCCTTTGAACGACAGCAGCGTGGAAAACGCGAACACGGCAATGAATAACACCGCTAATAACAACAGCCCGTCGTAGAGCATGCAGGCGAGGCGGCGAAGTATGCTGGGCGTGGGTAAGTTGGTTGTCATGGTGAGCTTAATTTCAGGCATAAAAAGCAAAAGCCCGCCAAAGGCGGGCTTGCTTAATGTTAAAAATATAAGCTATTGTTTTTGTTGATCATTTGCCCATTTTTCCTTGGCTTCTTTTTTCTTTTCCGGCGGTAACTTATTGAATTCACGGTATTTTTCCCGAGCCTTTTGACGGTCGTCCGGCGTCATGGTGGCCCAGTTTTTCAGCCGGCCTTGAAAGCGTTGCTTTTCATCCGGCGTCATCGTTGAGTAGCTGCCTGCCGCGTTCATGAGCTTTTGTTTTTGCTCAGGGCTGATGCCGTCCCAATCGGAAGCAATCGGTGCCAAAGCGGATTTTTGTTGCGGATTAAGCGCGTTCCAAGTTTGGCCGTCCGCCAAAGCAGAGCCGGTAAATAGTGCGAGCAATAAGCCGCTCAGCGCGAAGATTTGTTTAACCATGATTCGAATTCCTGACTGGTGAGCGCGTGGATCGGTAATTCGTCGGACAACAACATCGCGTCCACTTCGTCGTAGTCGTGGTGCGCTGTCTGCTGCCAATAGACTAAGCCACCTACAGCCAACAACAGCGTCGCGACCGGCACCCACAACATGGCGCCGCGACCGTCTATAGACATATTACGCCCTGCGCCTGCGAGGGCAGGTGAGGTTTGCATCGCCGGTTGGTGCGAGTAGGCTTCAAGCGCTTTCAGACGCACGGCTTTGAGCTTGTCCAGCGTCGGCTGGTCAAGTTGGTTCGCGGCCACATTCAGATGGCGGATAATTTTTTTGCCGATTTCGGCTTCGTTGGGGTTCATAGTGTGACTCCTTTTGCCCTGAGGCCTATGGCCAGGGCATGTACGGCGCGTGAGCAGTGGGTTTTGACGCTTCCTTCGGAACAGCCCATAGCGGCCGCGGTTTCGCTGACATCCAGTTCCTCCCAGTAACGCAGCATGAAGGCTTCTCGTTGACGGGCAGGCAGTTTCTCGATGGCGGCCTCGATCAGGGACATAATTTGCGCCTGTTCCAGCTGTTTGACCGGGGTATTACCCAAATTCGAGTGGGCGTCGGATTCCAGCGTTTCCAGTAGGTCGTGGTCGTCGCCATCCTCGTTGGAGCCGAAAGAGGAAAATAGCGTGGTCCAGGTGCTGCGCACTTTCTGCCGACGGAAGAAATCGCGCATGGTGTTCTGCAGGATGCGCGAGAATAGCAGGGGCAACTCGGCAGGCGGGCGATCGCTGTATTTTTCGGCAAGTTTGAGCATGGCGTCTTGCACCACATCCATGGCGACGTGCTCGTCGCGCACGGCAAACAGGGTTTGCTTGAAGGCTCGGCGCTCAACCTGCGCCAAAAAATCCGACATTTCTTGATAAGTGGCCAGGATGGCCTCCGTGTTATTCGTTTATGTTCCGGCGCTTACCAGCCGGAATGAAAGCGCAAATATACTATTAACGACCGTTTTTTGCCGGTATTTCTGCTTTTGCTAGGGAAATGGCCGGATAAAAAAACATTTATCTTGACCAAACCCGCTCCAACATTTACGCTTTTAGGTTGTCCGAATAATGAAGAAATTCACACCCCGCATTTTAAGGAAAGTCATGGAACTCACAGGCGCAGAAATCACTATCCGTTGTTTAGCCGAAGAGGGCGTCGAATTCGTATTCGGCTATCCCGGCGGCGCGGTGCTGAATATTTACGACGAAATTTTCAAGCAAGATAAATTCAGGCACGTACTGGTGCGCCATGAGCAGGCAGCGCTGCATGCGGCGGATGGCTATGCGCGCTCCACCGGACGCCCTGGCGTGGCCTTGGTGACTTCCGGCCCCGGCGTGACTAACGCGGTGACCGGCATCGCTACGGCGTATATGGATTCGATTCCGCTGGTGGTGATTACCGGTCAAGTGCCGACGCATGCCATTGGGCAAGATGCGTTTCAGGAGTGCGATACGGTAGGGATTACGCGTCCGTGCGTGAAGCATAATTTTTTGGTCAAAGACGTGAAGGATTTGGCTGTCACGATTAAAAAAGCGTTTCACGTCGCGACGACCGGCCGGCCCGGACCGGTGTTGGTCGATATCCCCAAAGACATCACCCAAAAAAGTTGCGAATTTGTTTATCCGGAATCCGTCACTCTGCGTTCGTATAATCCGGTCGTCAAAGCGCACAGCGGGCAAATCAAAAAAGCCCTGCAAATTATTCTCGATGCCAAGCGACCGATGATATACGCCGGCGGCGGCGTGGTGATCGGCAATGCGGCTGAGAACCTTACCAAGCTCACGCGCTTATTGGGTTTTCCCTGTACCAATACTTTGATGGGTCTCGGCGGTTATCCCGCCAGCGACAAACAATTCGTCGGCATGCTCGGCATGCACGGCACGCTGGAAGCCAATATGGCGATGCAGAATTGCGACGTGCTGCTGGCCATCGGTGCGCGTTTCGATGATCGCGTGATCGGCAACCCGGAACATTTTTTCAGCGCGGATCGTAAGATTGTGCATATCGACATCGACCCTTCTTCGATATCCAAGCGCGTGAAAGTCGATGTGCCGATTGTCGGCGACATCAATGAAGTGCTGGAAGAGCTGCTCAAGCTGTTGGCCGCGACCAAAGAGCGCCCGGATCCCGTGCCGCTCAAAGCCTGGTGGGGACAAATCGATCAGTGGCGCGCGCGCGATTGCATGAAGTACGACAACAAGGGCGACATCATCAAGCCGCAATTCGTCATCCAGAAATTACACGAGCTGACCAAGGGCGATGCGTATGTGACGTCCGACGTCGGCCAACACCAAATGTGGGCGGCGCAGTATTATCATTTCGACAAGCCGCGTCGTTGGATCAATTCCGGCGGGCTCGGCACCATGGGTTTTGGTTTGCCTTCCGCGATAGGCGTGCAATTGGCGCACCCGAATGCGACGGTCGCTTGCGTCACGGGCGAGGCGAGTATTCAAATGTGTATCCAGGAATTATCCACCTGTAAGCAATATCACACGCCGATCAAGATTATCAATTTGAACAATCGCTATATGGGCATGGTGCGGCAGTGGCAGGAATTTTTTTACGGCAATCGTTACGCTGAGTCCTATATGGAAGCGCTGCCGGATTTCGTCAAGCTGGCCGAGGCCTATGGTCACGTCGGCATGAAAATCGAAAAGCCGAGCGATGTCGAAGGCGCGTTGAAAGAAGCCTTCGCCTTGAAAGAGCGTTTGGTGTTTATGGATTTCATTACCGACCAAAAAGAAAATGTCTTCCCCATGGTGCCCGGCGGCAAGGGTTTGTCGGAAATTATTCTGGCAGAAGATTTGTAAGTTAAAATGCTGTATTCGCAGTGTCGCCCCACAAGGGCGACTACTGCGGGATGTGTTCCCAACCTTAAACGCATTCCTAACGTCTCAATCCACGGGCTTCCAAAAACTATATGGCATGGCATACGCCACGCCATGAAAACGAAGCGAAATCATGCGCCATATATTGTCCTTATTAATTGAAAACGAAGCAGGCGCGTTGTCGCGCGTGGCGGGCTTGTTCTCGGCTCGCGGTTATAACATCGAGTCGCTCACCGTCGCGCCGACCGAAGACGACACCTTGTCGCGCATGACCATTGTCACTTCCGGCTCGGATGAAGTGATCGAGCAAATCACCAAGCAAGTAAACAAATTGATCGAAGTGGTGAAAGTGGTCGATCTGAACGAAGGCAACCATATCGAGCGGGAATTGATGTTGGTGAAGGTGCGCGCCGCCGGAAAAGACCGTGAAGAAATTAAACGCGTGGCGGATATTTTTCGCGGCCGCATCATCGACGTCACCGATAAAAGTTACACCATCGAACTCACCGGCACGCGCGACAAGTTGAATGCGTTTCTCGGTGCGTTGGATAAAGCCATGATTCTGGAAACGGTACGTACCGGTTCATCCGGTATCGGTCGCGGCGAATGGATCTTGAAAGTCTGATTTTTGGCATTTGGCGGTTATTTTATAACTATTTGATTATATTGAATATTTTAGGGGCTATACAATGAAAGTTTATTACGACAAAGACGCAGACCTGTCACTCATTAAAGGCAAAAAAGTCACCATCGTCGGCTATGGTTCGCAAGGCCATGCGCACGCGCAAAACTTGCAAGACTCCGGCGTGAAAGTCACCGTCGGCTTGCGCAAAGACGGCGCGTCATGGAGCAAGGCAGAAAAGTCCGGGCTCAAAGTAGCGGAAGTTGCTGCAGCCGTAAAAAGCGCCGACGTCGTCATGATGTTGCTGCCGGACGAAACCATCGCGCAAGTGTATCGCGATGAAGTGGAACCGAATATCAAAAAAGGCGGCGTGCTCGCGTTCGCCCACGGCTTTAACGTGCATTACGGCCAAGTGGTACCGCGTGCCGATCTCGACGTAATCATGATCGCGCCTAAAGGCCCTGGCCACTTAGTGCGTTCGACTTACACCCAGGGCGGCGGCGTGCCGTCATTGATCGCGGTGTATCAGGATAAATCAGGCAAAGCGAAAGATCTCGCATTGTCTTACGCAGCAGCCAACGGCGGCACCAAGGGCGGCGTGATCGAAACTAATTTCCGCGAAGAAACCGAAACCGATTTGTTCGGCGAACAAGCAGTATTGTGCGGTGGTTGCGTCGAGTTGGTGAAAGCCGGCTACGAAACTTTGACTGAAGCCGGTTACGCGCCGGAGATGGCGTATTTCGAATGTCTGCATGAATTGAAATTGATCGTCGATTTGATGTACGAAGGCGGTATCGCCAATATGAATTATTCGATTTCGAATAACGCCGAATACGGCGAATACGTCAGCGGCCCGCGTGTCATCAATGAGAACACCAAACAAGTCATGCGCGACATTCTGAAAGACATCCAGACCGGCGAATACGCTAAGAGCTTCATCCTGGAAAACCGCGCCGGTGCACCGACGCTCGGCGCGCGTCGTCGTTTGAATGCGGAACATCAGATCGAAATCGTCGGCGAGAAATTGCGCGCCATGATGCCGTGGATCAAGAAAAA
>JAYVGF010000239.1:0-2715 GCA_043772415.1 Betaproteobacteria bacterium | reverse complement strand
GGGATGCGCTACCGGCACGGCGCAGATTAACGCTTTCGGTTTGCGTGCGCGTAATGCGTGTAGCGCGGCGATCATGGTCGCGCCAGTGGCGAGGCCGTCATCGACCACGATGACGATGCGATCATACGGGTCTGCCGGTTTGCGTATGGGTGTGTATTGCTGGCGTCGGCGTTCTATCAATTCGAGCTGGGTTTGTTTTTCCTGTTCGATGTAGGCGGGCGTGGCGCCTGCTGCCGATGCGTATTCGGAAATAGTCGCCCAGCTGGTTTCATCAATCGCGCCTATCGCGTATTCAGGATTTCCCGGCGCGCGTAATTTGCGCGTCAGCACGACATCGAGTTCGCCGCCGAGTTTATCAGCAATTATTTTTCCCATCGGCAACGCGCCGCGCGGTATGGCGAGCACCAGCGGATGCTGGGCGCGGTAGACGTGCAAGCTCTCGGCGAGCAGTGTGGCGGCGTGATGGCGGCTGTCAAAAAACATAATTAAATCAAATAGTTACATTAGTTAAAATATTGGTATGAAAGCGATGATTTTGTTGCCGCATAAAACCATTTTAAGTTTCCACCTTGCTATAACCGGCAGGTTGATACACATCAATATTTTTGCTACTTGGAAATTCATATAGTTAGCGATATTAAGTGCAGTTTTTGGCTCGCAGCGTGAATGACCTTGAATTCGAATTAATTGATGTAGATCAATATCGCAAAAATGGGTATTCCTATACTTGAAATCAAGGGAAGCACTGATTCAGTTTGAGATTACGCCAGACTTACCCTTCGCGTTACGACAGGACCGCCGTGAAAATGAATACGAGCATGTAGCAATGTAAGTATTCGTTTTTTGCGATCAACGACGTAGCGTAAGAAGTGGAGCAAGCAGGTCAGTCCGCATAGCGGCAACCGGCAAATCTGACTAAGCAGCGCTTCCCGTCAACCTAGGAGTCAACCATGGTACAACCTATTCGTAATCACATTGCCCGCACGGCAACGGCAACATCCAAACGCGCGAAAGCTAGCACCCATGCCAAGGCCGCGATGGCGGAAAAGCTAGGCGCGCGTCAGCGCACCAGAACCAAGGCCGAACCAAAACAGCCGCAAGCAAATAACGAAGCAGCCTTTACCGCACCGATAGACCCTGCGGAAAGGCGCACGCCAGAGAAGCCGCACTCACAGGCCAAGCGGCAAAGTATGCAGACAGTGAATGAAGCCGAAGACTGGAAAGAAGAGGCAGATGAGCTTGATAACTTGTTGCAAGAGGGCGGCAAGATACTTCCCGATGACAATTTTTAATTGTTAGCTAAAGCAATGTTTCAACAAGCACAAATGGGGGAGGCAGCAAATGGTAGCGCTGACAGTATGTGCCCATTCACGCTACTGTAGGTATCATGCCCATCGTGAGTCTATGTAGCCGGAATGTGGTGTTCGCTTCGCGCGACACCACCATAGCGGAAGCAGCTAATCTCATGCGTCACGAGCATGTGGGCGATGTGGTGGTCATCGATAAAGTCGATGGCCAGCATCTTCCCCTAGGCATAGTGACGGACAGCGATATCGTGGTTGAAGTGATCGCCATTGGGTTGGATGCCAAGGTGTTGACCGTGGGTGGTATTCTCATTGGTAATTTGGTGACCGTGGACGAGTTGGATGAGCGCAAAGATACATTGCGTCTGATGGGTCTCACGGGCATCCGCCGCCTGCCGGTCGTGAATTCCTGCGGCGGCCTGGTCGGCATCGTGACGGTAGATGACCTTATCGGCGAACTGGCGCTGGAACTCACGGAAGTCTCCAAGCCCACGCTTAAAGGGCAACGTCGGGAAATGCAGTTCCGCAAGTAGGTCTTTCCCTATGCCCGAAATATTCGGCTTCGATGCTTATTCTCCTGCGCAAATAGCCGAACGCGTGGAAACAGTCGGCGTCGCCAAAGCACGGTTGCCGTTAGTTTCGCTTATTTTGCTCGGTATGTTGGCCGGGGCCTTCATCGGCTTCGGCGCGCTGTTTTCCACTTTGGTTGCGAGCGACGCATCGCTCGGCTTTGCTTTGCAGCGCTTGTTGATGGGGCTGACTTTTTCGCTTGGCTTGGTGTTAGTCGTCGTCGCGGGCGCGGAATTATTCACCGGTAATAATCTGTTAGTGATGGCGTGGGGCGACAGGAAAATTTCTACTGCTGAACTGTTACGCAATTGGCTGGTGGTTTACCTATCGAATGCTGTTGGCGCAATGGGCTTGGCGCTGTTAGTGTTCTGGTCTCAACATGCTGACATGGGTGGCGGAATTGTCGGCGCGCAGTATGTGAAAATCGCCGCCGCAAAAACCGCCATGCCGTTTGCCGAGGCTTTTTTCAAAGGCGTGTTGTGCAATGCGCTGGTTTGTCTTGCAGTGTGGCTTAGTCTCGCGGGTCACACGGTAACGGATAAGATACTCGCTGTCATATTCCCGATTTCCGCTTTTGTCGCCGCCGGCTTCGAGCACAGCGTCGCCAACATGTATTTCATCCCTCTCGGCATTTTGCTACACGGGGCAGGTTACGGCGCTGCCGACGCGAATATCAGCTGGCAAGGCTTCGCGCAAAATTTATTGCCGGTCACGCTGGGGAATATTTTCGGCGGCAGTGTGATGGTGGCCTTAGTGTATTACTTGGTATACCGACGTAAATAGTTTGGACGTTAGGCCTAAGGCATGAAATCCATTTTGTTGATCATTATGGTCGTAGCTT
>JAYVGF010000238.1:0-2795 GCA_043772415.1 Betaproteobacteria bacterium | reverse complement strand
ATGATCGTCATTATGACGCTGGCGCGTCTGGCGTTCTGGCTGGCGTTTCGCGACGGCAGTCCTTTGCTCGATTCCACTACGCTGAGCCAGTCGTTAGTGATGGGTTTGCGTTTTGATTTGCGCTTGGCTTTGCTCAGTGTCGCGCCTTTGCTTTTGATAGTCGCGCTGCCGTTTGTCGGCGCCCGCGCGCATGCTTTCGCGCGCCCGCGCTGGTGGCTGGCGTACTCCGCGCTGGTGTGGGCGCTGCTCAGTTTATTTATCATTTTCGATTTCGGCCATTTCGCTTATCTGCAATTGCGACTGAATGCCAGCATCCTGAATTTCTTGCGCGATGCTGAAACAGCACTAGGCATGATGCTGCAAACTTATTCTGTGTTGCCGGTGGTGCTGGCTTGGTTGGCGTTCGTTATTTTGATGGCTTGGTTACAAGTTAAGCTCTGGCGGATTTGCGCTGCGTTGCCGCTGTGGCCGCAAATGCAATGGTGGAAAAAAGGTTTGGCGGGTTTTAGTGCGGCTCTGATTATGCTATTCGGCATCCACGGAAAATTTTCACAATACCCGTTGCGTTGGAGCGACGCGTTTGGATCGGGCAATGCGTTTGCCGCCGCCATCGCGCTGAACCCGGTGTTAAATTTTTTCGATACGCTGATGTTTAAGCAAGCGGAGTTCGACGAAAAAGCCGTGCGTGAGGCGTATCCGCAAATGGCAGAGTATCTGGGTGTAACTAAACCCGATGCAGCCAAGCTGGATTTTCGTCGTGTCGTGTTGCCGAAGCCGAATGCCATACCGGGGCAGCCGAATGTCGTGTTAGTGTTGCTCGAATCTTTTTCCGGTTACAAAACCAGCGTGTTCAATAACCCGCTCAAGCCGACGCCACATTTCGCCGCGTTGGCCGAGCAAGGTATTTTGTTCACGCATTTTTTTACCGCGCACGCGGGCACTGCGCGCGGCGTGTTCGCCACCTTGACCAGCCTGCCCGATGTCGCCGTAGCCGATACTACCAGCCGCAATCCCCTCGCGGTGAATCAACATTTGATCGTCAACGCACTCAAAGGCTACGACAAAATGTATTTCATCGGCGCCAGCACGACGTGGGCGAATATACGCGGTGTGCTGAAAAACAATATTGAAGACCTGAAAATTTACGAGCATGATGATTACGCCGCGCCAGTGAACGATGTGTGGGGCGTGTCGGATAAGGATTTGCTGCTCGAAGCGAATAAAATTTTCCGCGAAAAAAACAAACCGTTTTTCGCCATGATCCAGACTGCGGGCAACCACCGGCCTTATACCATTCCGAAACAGGATACCGATTTTGAGTTGAAACATTTTTCCGAAGCGGAATTAAAAGCCAACGGATTTTTTGCCGATGATGAATTCAATGCGTTCCGTTATCTCGATTATTCCATAGGAAAATTTATCGAAGCGGCGAGAAAAGAAAAATATTTCGATAACACCATATTCGTTTTTCTCGGCGACCACGGCATTACCGGCAACGCAGGCGCGCATATGCCGCGCGCATGGAGCGATTTGCGCCTGACTACCGGTCATACGCCGATGCTGATTTATGCACCGAAATATTTACCGCCCGCACGCCACGACATGCCCGCGCAACAAGTCGATGTCATGCCGACGGTGGCGAGCTTGCTTAACTTTCCTTATATCAACAAAAGCATGGGACGCGATTTGCTTGATCCGCGTTTCGACGGGCAGCGTAACAGTTTTATTATTTATCACAGCGATGGGCCGGAGATCGGCATCGTCGATAAAGACACGTATTTCACCATGAGCGCCAATGGCAGCAATGCGAAGTTGTACGATTTGCACGCAGAAAACCCGCAACGCGACACGATAAAGGATGATAAAAAAATTCAACAAAAACAAATACTTACAAAATCAATCTATGAGACCGCGCGCTACATGCTGACGCATAATCCGAAAGAGCCGCAACCGTGAATACAGCGAAACTGGTTTATGGTTATATCGGCCATGTGTTGTTGTGGACGTTTGTATTGCGTTCACTTTTCACTTCCTTTACCCCCGCATGGTTTGTGCAATCGCCAACGCAAAAAATACTGTGGTTGGTTTTGCTTGCCTTGCCGTCGCTGGCGATTTCATTTTTTACACTCGGCATGTTGAGCCAACTTTCTGCCGTGTTTACTTTTTTAGTGTTTATCGGCCTCACGCATTTCATACACGGCTTTCCGCCGACCGCGACGCCGGTTTGGTTATTTGCTGTCGCTGCATTAGTCGGTTTGTTGTTGTACGCGTCGGCGCTGGGATTCTTGCGCGTGGATATTTATGCGTGGGGTTATCAAGCGCGCTGGCTGTCTGTTGTAGCGGCGATATTGGCGCTGGTGTTATGGACTAGTGCGCCGCTGGTGTCGTGGGCACTGGCGTTTGCGCTGCTAGTATTCGCGCTCGGTATCGGCGCGTCGCGCAATCTGTGGGATTGCCTGATCGATCCGATCATGTTCTTTACCGCCATTTATTTTTTCGTGCGGCATTTCTTCCGTGGTTAAAACCCCGCGACGTAATCTGTGCGGTGTGTTGCTGCTCGATAAGGCTTTCGGCCTGTCGTCCAATACTGCGCTGATTAAAACCAAAATTCTCTATCAGGCGCAGAAGGCCGGACACACTGGCACGCTCGATCCTTTCGCCACCGGCTTGCTGCCGATTTGTTTCGGCGAAGCGACGAAGTTCGCCGGTTACATGCTCGACGCCACTAAAGCTTACGATGCAAGCGTGCGCCTTGGCTACACCTCGAACACGGGCGATGCCGATGGTGAAGTCAT
>JAYVGF010000237.1:0-1736 GCA_043772415.1 Betaproteobacteria bacterium | reverse complement strand
CAAAAGCCGGGTCGGCTGCCAGCATCGCCCCGTGGTCGTGGCCATTGCGCTGCCATTGCAGATCGCTCATGCAAAGGCCATGCACCAGTAATAAAATCTTGCCGCTTGCCTGCGGGATCGCGCGTGACAGCGCTTTTTTTGTCAGCGTCAGCGCTTCACCGTCGCGACGCAATTGCATCGAAATCGTCAGCGGATTTCCGCTGGCCACCAAATGGTCGCCGAGCACGCCGTTAAGCGCAGAGACGACCGCTTCACGCGCGTTCGATGGCGATTCTTGTTTCACCAACTCAACGACTTGTCCGAGTGCTAAATCAAGTCCGCCGCCCACCGCGCGCGTCGCGCCGCGAATACTGCGGTAAACGAAACCGGTAATGCCGCTGGTGGGGTCTGTCGAGGCCGCGCCGAGAATGCCGGGCATGCGGGAAATATTCTTGTGCATGGTCTCGACCAAATTCGTCAAGCCGATAGTGGCATCGATGGCGAGCCGACTGGCGCCGCGAAGGTCGGACGGATGAACGTGTTGCCCGCGGGGGGACCGTTTCGGCATTATTGGCTTTCAGACATTCATGTTAAACCCTATTATCCACGGGTGTTTTCAGGCGATTTTGGCCTGCGACCCGCACCAGCACTTGATCTAGTTAGTTTTTCGAATGAAAGGAGTCGGACGAATCCGGCTCCTTTCATTGCTACTTGCCGTAAATTAAATACGCTTACTACGCCACCAGTTCCCGCAACACATACGGCAAAATCCCGCCGTGCAGGTAATAATCAACCTCGATCGGCGTATCGATCCGCAGTAACACGGTGACGTTTTGCGTGGTGCCGTCCTTGCGTTTGATCACCAGCGTGACATCCATCTGCGGCTTGATGCCGTCCTCGATGCCGATGATATCGAAGTCCTCATCGCCTCTAATGCCCAACGATGTTGCCGTATCGCTGCCCTTGAATTGGCAGGCCAGCACGCCCATGCCGATCAGGTTGGAGCGATGGATGCGCTCGAAGCTCTTGGCAATGACAGCCTTCACGCCGAGTAACTGCGTGCCCTTCGCCGCCCAGTCGCGCGACGAGCCGGTGCCATATTCCTCTCCGCCGAATACGACCGTTGGCGTATGCGCGGCGATATAGCGCATGGCGGCATCATAAATCGGCAGTTGTTCACCTGACGGTTGCATAAACGTCAGGCCGCCCTCGACACGTGTGCCATCGGCCTTTGCCGGGATCATCAGGTTCTTGATACGCACATTTGCGAACGTGCCCCGCATCATCACGTCATGATTGCCGCGCCGCGCACCGTAGCTGTTGAAATCCGCCTTGAGGACATTGTGGTCGATCAGGAATTTTCCGGCAGGTGACGTGTCTTTGATCGATCCCGCAGGAGAGATGTGATCGGTCGTCACGGAATCGCCGAAAATGGCCAAAGGCCGCGCGCCTTTGATGTCGCCTTTGGCTTTGGAATCGAGCGAGAAATTATGGAAAAACGGCGGCTCCTGAATGTAAGTCGAAGTTTCGTCCCAATCATATAGGTCGCCTTCCGCGCCTTCGATTTCGCTCCACATCGGCGTGGCGTGCGCGAGGTCGGAGTACAAGCGCTGGAACGCTTCGGCGTCAAACGCTTCGCCCAAAAGTTCCTTGACTTCTTCGGGCGCGGGCCAGATGTCGCGCAGGAAAACGTCTTTGCCGTTTTGATCCTGCCCCAACGCTTCGGTTTCCATGTCGATATTGATGCGGCCCGCGAG
>JAYVGF010000236.1:0-3000 GCA_043772415.1 Betaproteobacteria bacterium | reverse complement strand
CAGGAATCCAGATTGAGATAAATCAACATGCTGATATTCGAACTCTCGCAAGCTTATCGTCGCAATGCGCCACAGGCGCCGAAGCAGAGTGACGCCCTCAATATTCCGCAAAAATTTTTGCGCAAGGCTAAGCCCTTGTTGCCGGAAGTATCCGAGCTCGACGCGGTGCGCCACTACACGCGCTTGTCGCAAAAGAATTTTTCTATCGATACGAATTTTTATCCACTCGGCTCCTGCACCATGAAATACAACCCGCGCGCGTGCAATACGCTGGCAATGTTGCCGCAGTTCCTGGCGCGCCATCCGCTTGCGCCGGTGGCTTCGGGCCAAGGATTCATGAGCTGCATGTACGAATTGCAGGAAATGTTGAAAGACGTCACCGGCATGGCCGGCGTGTCGCTCACGCCGATGGCGGGCGCGCAGGGCGAGTTCGCGGGCATCGCGATGATTCGCGCCTATCACGACTCGCGTAACGACAGCGCGCGCAAAGAAATCATCGTGCCCGACGCAGCGCACGGCACTAATCCCGCCACGGCGGTGATGTGCGGTTACACCGCGCGAGAAATTCCGACCGATGCCGATGGCAATGTCGATCTCGCTGCGCTCAAAGCCGCCGTCGGCCCGCACACTGCGGGCTTGATGCTGACCAATCCTTCCACCCTCGGTGTATTTGAAAAACAAATCGCCGACATCCAGAAAATTGTCCACGACGCGGGCGGCTTGTTGTATTACGACGGCGCCAATCTCAACGCCATTCTCGGCACGGTGAAGCCGGGTGAAATGGGCTTTGATGTGATGCACATGAATTTACACAAAACATTTTCCACCCCGCACGGCGGCGGCGGACCTGGCGCCGGACCGATCGGTTGTAATGAAAGACTCAAGCCATTTATGCCCGCACCGATAGTGATCAAAGTCGGCGAACGCTATCGCTGGTCGGGCAAACAAGATTTACCGCTCTCCATCGGTCGCCTGTCGGCATGGATGGGCAACGCGGGGGTGTTGCTGCGGGCGTATGTGTATGCGCGCCTGCTCGGCCGCGACGGCATGCACCGTGTCGCCGAATTCGCCACGCTGAATGCCAATTACCTCGCGGTAAAATTGCGCGACGCCGGTTTTGATTTAGCCTTTCCGCGCCGCCGCGCCAGTCACGAATTTATTATCACGCTGAAAAAACTCAAGGATACGACCGGCGTCACGGCGATGGATTTCGCCAAGCGTCTGCTCGACTACGGCTTTCACGCGCCGACAACGTATTTCCCCATGCTAGTCGCCGAATGTTTGCTGATTGAGCCGACCGAAACCGAATCGAAGCAAACCCTCGATGCGTTTATCGAAGCGATGATCAAAGTGCGCGACGAAGCGATAAACAATACGGAAATTGTAAAAACTGCACCGCACACCACGCCCGTGCGTCGCCTCGACGACGTAAAAGCTGCGCGCGAACTCGATCTGGTGTGGAAAAAATAATCTAGGGAAATATGAAACCCAACTCAATGCCACCAGAAAACAATGTAGGTCTCGCGCGCGTCTGGCGCGCATTTTTTTATTCGCGCGACGGCTTCATCGCCGCGTATAAAAACGAAGCCGCTTTCCGTCAGGAAATCTGGCTGGCCTTAGTATTGATTCCATTAGCATTATTTTTGCCCGTCAACGCGCTCGGCAAAACCCTGATGATCGCCAGCGTATTGCTGGTGTTGATTGTCGAACTCCTCAACTCCGCCATCGAAGCCGTAGTCGATCTCGCCTCACCCAACCAACACGAACTCGCCAAACGCGCCAAAGACATGGGCAGCGCGGCGGTGTTGATTAGTTTGGTGAATGTGGGATGTGTGTGGTTGGGGGTGTGGTTATCGAATTGATATTTGTATTGAATTTATTTACAAAGCTTTTTCAACTGTTAATGGAATTGAAGCTGTGCACTCTTGCAACGATTTCACTAACTCATCTGCCATCGCGGTAAGTCGTTCAGTCATTTCCTGCTCAGTATTTTCTGTTGCAGGCTGTTTGGCTAGCTGTATGACACCGACCTCAAAACGATCAGATCCTCGAACAAACAAACGCGTTACTCCTAATGTCTGAATAGGTCTTGAAGGCGTAAAACCTAGAATATTAATAACAATAGGAAAAGGAACATTTTTCCCATCAATTTTCTTCCCTGGCATTACATCTCTATATCGTGCTCCTATAGTTGGGCCAAAATCAGTTTTGAATTCCGTAATATTAAAGTTTAATTTATTACTGCTCTCTGATTGGCGTTTTTCCCCTAATAATTTTGAAATTTCAAATTCGGCGGTTCGCCCAGGCGGGATTTTCGAAACCGTAATAGTCGCGGCTAAGTTATCGGGGTAAATAACATCCGAATGAAAAATACCTTTGCCGTTATAAAACACAAATGAAAGGTCTTTTGCTAATTCTGGCTTAGGAAATTTAGCGCAATAAACTCCTGGCAACCCGTGGTTTCCATTCCAACCCCCTGATGGCCAAGTGATTCTCTGCGATTTGCCATCCATCTCATAGCGCTCTACCTCTGCTGCATGTGACGAAAACGAAATTAGTGCCAACAAAACGAAAATATTGCTGTGGTATCGCATATAAATTCTTGATTTAGGTGATTTAATTGGGTTAGCCTACCCCACAAACCGTGAGAAAAATATGATCTTGGCCACAACTGCGACTTATCTAGAATACGCCGAAGACGAGACGCTAATGCCCGTCCCTAGCGTAGAATAGTCGCCATGAAAACACCCCAGAGATTGCAATCGTTGATCGAGGAAGGTTTGATCGACTCTGTTGTCCGCCAGTTGATGAGCGGCAAGGAGGCGAACGTGTATGTGGTGCGCTGTGGTGAGGAGACGCGTTGCGCGAAGATTTATAAAGAAGCGACGCAGCGTAGTTTTCGCCAGGCGGTGGACTACACGGAGAATCGCAAAACCAAGAACTCGCGCCAGGCGCGCGCGATGGCCAAGGGCACGCGTTTTGGGCGTGAATCGCAAGAGG
>JAYVGF010000235.1:0-9722 GCA_043772415.1 Betaproteobacteria bacterium | reverse complement strand
TGGCCGCGTCGAGCAGAATCCAGCCGAGGCAGGCGAGGTAGATGGTCTTGTCATGCTTTTTCAGGCCGTAAACAAGCCACAGGCATGCAGAAAAAAGATAGGCCACCCAGGAGACGAGCGAAACGCCGCCAGCATCACGTCCTACCCAAATAGTGAATACCTGCGGTACCGTCATCACCATGGTGATGACGGAAAGAACCCTCAGAATTCTTTCAAGGCCAGTGACAGGTGGCGAATCAGGCGACTTGGCAATGGCAGCACAATCAGGAGGAACCATCGGCATGGCATTGACCCGTTTGACGGCAAATCAACGCGGCGTGCTACGCCTTCTGACTCTGGTTGTCGCTGCGGATGCGCTCAAAGCTGTCTATCGCAATGTGGCGCTGTCCCGCGTCGTCGTACCAATCCAGCTTGCCGGGCTCTTCTGACTCGGTAATTTTGTGCGTGCCATCGCAGAACGGCAGCGTGGCGGAGAGCCCGCAGCCGCAAATAGACTTGGTTTCTCCACCAACAGTCACTGCATAGGGGAGTTTGCGAAAGCGCTTTACGAGTCTGGGCATGATGGTTTCCTTATCATCCATAGTAACTTCAAATTCTCAATCAGTTCGCCCTTTTCCGGATCGTTCAGGACGAGTCTGAAATTGCGGCGGTAATGCTCGATGACGTCTCGTAGCTTGGCGTAGCGACAGTCGTGATAGAAGCCGCCCTGCTGATGCGTCCACAGACCCGCAATAACGTTTGGTGTAGTCATTTTTGTATAGCAATTCGGAATTACTTGGCCAAATAGCCTGCCGTCACCTCTTTTTTGTGAGCTGCGAAGGCGGCGAGAACCTCTCCCTTTTCGCGTCCAGGCACCTTGAAGAAGTCAAGGGTACGCCCCAACTCAGCCGCGACCTCGTCGAATTCTTCTGGCGCTATCTTGAGGTTGCGATGCGCCTCCTCAAGCCCGAGCTTGGTTTTTCCCGGTCTTGTGGCCTCGAATTTGAACGGCCCGCCCGTGATGTCGCAGACCCATACGGTCCGCATGAATTTTAGGCCAGGTAACCGTTTCAGATTTTCCGTGTGCCATTCCCTAAGGGCTGGGTTCTTCGGAGTCTTCCCAACGATCGGGTTGTTCACTACCGCATCGCTAAAGTGATCAACCACCGCCGCAATCGCGAAGACGCCGCCAAGCCGTTCGTAGAGGGTCTTTTCGCTTGGTTAAGCTGCTTGCGCCACTGATGCGGCGAGAAACGCTGCCAGAGCTATTACTACCGCGAATGGTTTGGTGAATGAACGTTGTGTTTTCATGGTTTCTCTCCTTCAGTTCTGTCTGTTTTGGGCCGCGTAGTTAACGTTAATAGATTAGAGCCGAATGGGATTGACGGTCTGTGCGTTATCGCACACATTTGCAAGCGAGTGGGCACGCTCTGTGGGACCACTTGTTGCGATGCACTCAATGTTCAGTCGCTGGGCAAAACGAGGAACGTTTTGACCACACTCCAAATTGTATGCAATAGGACTGCCCGAAAGCAGACGGTCGTCTATGACGGCAATGGGGCGATTTTGTTAGTTGAAGCGCACAACTCATTCAGAAACGGACTATCGCACGTAGTCATTTCGCCAAGGCCACCAGAATGCATTTTTGGCTAGAGCCCGAACAGGCTCATATCTCGGAAACTGAGCGCATCGCTAATATCTGCTGTGCCCATTTTAAAGATGCCGTGCCGTATCCATCCGGTCATGCAACACCCGAATTACTGCGATTCCGTAATCGGTGATGCGGTAATAAATCGCGTGCCGTCCCACACGGCTGCGGCGATACCCTTTGCGGATGTAATCGCAAGTCGGCCCAAGCTGCGGTTGGTTAGCGAGTTGATTGAACACGGCGGCGATTTCATCGGTGTAATGGTCTGCTTGCTTGACTCCCCATCCGTCGAGTGTGTATAGCCAGATCGCTTCAAGATCGCGTGAAGCTGCCGGACTTAACCGGTATTCAGCGCGCTTTTTTGCCATGCTTGGCGGTCATGTCTTGTTTGAAGCGTGCTGCATCGAAGGGACGAGGGTCGCCACTTGCCTCTCCCTTGATCAGCTCCACACGAATCGCTTCCATTTCCATACTGCTCGCCTGATCGCGGCGAATCAAGTCGCGCACATACTCGCTATCATTCGTGAAGCCGCCAGCGTCGATTTGTGACTTGATCCACTCGTCCTGCTGGTCGGTAACGGTAATTGTTTTCCGCGTGGTTCCCATCTTAAGCTCCATAAGCTGCGTTGAAAATCATACTATTGAAGTAGAATAGCATGATTATGATGTTATTGAGAACTCACGCTGGGTGATGTCATGCTTCTTGGGCTAAGCCAACGTCCGCTTTTGCAAGTGCCTACTGGCGGCTGTGGGGCGATTTTGATGGTTTGAACGCGGCACCGAAAAAAAGCTGCCGCTAGTGCAAATTATTTGAAAAAATACCCGTCCAATTGCGAGAATATTCATCATCAAGATCGACCGCCCCCGGTATTGACGAAAAAACCGGTTGCGGATATTTTTAATGCGCATATAATGCGCATATAGGAGGATGGGAAATGAAGGCAAGCTACGACTTGGAAGCACGTAAACGTCCGGTTAACCTGACGCTTAATGAGGATTTGGTGCAAAGAGCCAAGGAGATGACAGATAACCTATCAGGCATTGTCGAATCGCTTCTGTCAGATTTTGTCGCACATGAGCAAAAGCAACGGCAGGCCAAAGCAAAGACTCTTGAAGCCACGATGGCGACATGGAACGAATTTAATGCCCAATCGGGTTCATTTGCTGATGCGTATTCGTCGCTCTGATGGCGCAGTTCGATGTTCACCGGAATACCGGTAAGCACAGAGATAACATCCCCTTCGTCGTCATTGTGCAATCTGCATTGTTCGACGATTATCGTCGCAGAGTAGTGGTTCCCTTAGTGCGTAAATCTGCGCTTGGCAAGATCAGTTATGCCAGTTTTAACCCGGCCTTCAAGATTAGGGGCGCATCGGTCATCCTGCATCCGCTCGAAACAGTTTCTATCCCCACTGATCAGTTAGGTGAATTCGTTGAATCGCTAAGCCATGAAAGTCAGCGCATCATAGCGGCATTAGACGAACTGCTGACCCAAGCTTGGAAATAGTTTGGTTCTGTTGCAATAGTGCGTAAAGTCTCAATCGAACGTAGCGGCATGTTTGCATTAATTGACTAATGCGCGCACACAGGCCAGCTGAGCCTAGTGTAGCCCCCAGAAAATTTTCGATTGGTGTCCGCTTTTCTAAATGGCGAATGACTACTTATGGGGCGAATTAATCGATGTGAACGCACAATTTGTCCAGCAGCGGACTGTTGCGCGAGCGTGCATCGGGATGCACAATCCATGTTTTTTAAGAAAAGTGAAGCAGGTCGATAAGCCGGGTTCTGTTACGGGGTTGCCCCTATGACAGTCATTCCTCTGGGCGGGCGATTACTCGCACGCTCAAGCCACCTACCCGCAGGCTTACGCGAGCCACGTCAATGCCTGCCTATTTGGTGTTGCTCCGGATGGAGGTTACCGCGTTTCACCCGCGACTTGCGCCGCGACTCGTCTCTGTGGCCCTATTCCTCGCCTCACGGCGTACGGCCGTTAGCCGTCATCCTGCTCTGCGGAGCCCGGACTTTCCTCCACGAGAATAAATTCCCGCAGCGACTGTCTGACCTGCTTCACGGGTTCATTCTATCACATGTGAGTAAGCTGTTGATTTGGAAATGTGATGTAACTATTTGATTTATTTAATAAAAATAACAATAAATTAATTCGGTCATAGGGTATCAATTCCGCTGAAGGCAAGCTATAACAAAGTGAGTGCCGCAAAAAATAAAACGTAGTGTGAGCTGCACTTTTATTCATTTGTGCAATCAAACGATTATTCAAGGCGAGGTAAATCATGCGACGTCGTCTCTATTTTGTTCTCCCCCATATCCTCAGCGCACGGCAAACCATGAATGATTTGCTGGTGGCGCGGATTGAAGAAAAACATATCCACTGCATTGCCCGGCGCGATGTGCCGCTCACCGGTTTGCATGAAGCCAATGTATTGCAGAAAACCGATGTGGTGCACGGCGCAGAATTAGGCTTGATTGTCGGCGCGATTGGTGGCGCGGTGCTCGGTGTATTTTTGATCATGTTCCCGCCCGAAGGTGTGCAGCTGCAATTGGTCACGTTGCTTATAAGCGCCTTGCTCGGCGCATTATTCGGCGCATGGGTATCGAGTCTTGCAGCAGCTGGAATACCGAACTCCCGTCTGCAAATGTTTGCTCAGGATATTGCCGACGGCAAAATCCTGATGATGGTGGATGTGCCTCTACACAAAGTGGAAGCCATCCGTTTGTTAGTGGAATCGCGCCATCCCGAAGCGGCGCAAGGAGGTCAAGAACCAAGTATTCCTGCCTTTCCATAATGTGCGCAGAACATCGCGCGTGACGCAGTTTTCACTGCGTAAAATTCGCCGTACCTAAACGGCAATGTAATTAAAAAGCCCCGCGATGCGGGGCTTATTCATGGCATGATTCACATTGAACTGCCGGCTAATTTGCCAAATAATAATTTCAATGGGGGGAAGCATGAGGCGCATGAGTTTACTTTTGGCAGGATTGGTTTGCGGCGCAGTGATGTCATGCAGCCAGCCGGTTATCCATCCTTCCTCTGCAAAAATAGCCAGCACGGTAAAGCTAGCCGGAGATTTTTCCTCGCCTGCTTGGGGCGAGCGTTTTATGCAACACATCAAAACCCTGGCGTCGGATGATTTTGAGGGCCGCGCGCCTGGCACCAAGGGCGAGGTGCTGACGACGGATTATTTAATCAGTCAATTCAAGCAAATGGGTTTGGCGCCGGGTAATCCCGACGGCAGCTATGTGCAAAAAGTGCCGCTCATCGGTTACACCTCTTTGCCTGAAGCGTCGATTAAAAATATCAGCGATGTAACGGCGCTCAAATTTCCGCAGGATTATGTCGCTTGGTCTGCCACTCAGCAAGCGGAAATACTGATGGAGAATAACGAATTAATATTCGTCGGCTACGGCGTCATCGCTCCTGAATACGGCTGGGACGATTACAAAAGTGCGGATGTCAAAGGCAAAACGATCGTGATGCTGATCAATGATCCGCCGTTGCCCGACCCCGCCGACTCAAGCAAACTCGACGCGAAAATGTTCAAGGGCGATGCGATGACGTATTACGGTCGCTGGACGTATAAATTTGAAATGGCCGCCAAGCTCGGCGCAGCGGCGGCGATTATTGTTCACGAAACCAAACCGGCGGCGTATCCGTATTCGGTGGTGATGAATAGTTGGTCGCGCGAAAATTTCAGTATTAACGACGGCCCGAATAAAAACTTTCCGCCGATACCGGCGTGGATCCATCTGGACCGCGCCAAAGATTTATTCCGCGCCAGTAATCTGGATTTCGATGCGCTGAAAAAAGCCGCGCTGAGCAAAGACTTTCGTCCCGTTGCGTTAAAAAGCAAAATCAACATGGAGGTAAAAAACACCTGGCGCATGGTCGATTCGAATAACGTGTTGGCGAAAATCGAAGGCAGCGATCCGGCGCTCAAAAATGAATATGTAATTTACACCGCGCATTGGGATCACTTCGGCATGGATGAAAAATTGCCCGGCAGCAAAACGCAAAAAATTTATCACGGCGCGTTGGATAATGCGTCGGGTGTCGCTGCACTTTTGGAGCTCGCGCGAGCGTTCAAGCAACTGCCCGTCGCGCCCAAGCGCACCATTATTTTTATGGCGACGACCGCAGAAGAACAAGGCTTGCTCGGCGCGCAATATTACGCCAACCACCCGCTCTATCCGCTGGAAAAAACCGTCGCCAATATCAATATGGACGGCATGAATATGTGGGGCTGCACGTCAGACGTCGAGGTGCTCGGCTTCGGTAATTCGACCTTGGAAGACGTGCTGAACGACGCAGCGACAAAACAAAACCGCAGCGTCAACCCCGAATCGCGCGCCGAGCTCGGCGGTTATTTCCGCTCAGACCATTTCGAGTTCGCCAAAGTCGGCGTGCCCGCGTTGTATATGAAAAGCCGCACGCAATACATCGGCCAACCCGCCGATTACGCCAAACAAAAAGTCGACAACTACATCGCCAACGACTATCACAAAGTCACCGATGTGATCCATGACGATTGGAATGCGTCGGGTGCGGTGGAAGATATTGCGCTGTTGTTTGATGTCGGTATGCGCGTGGCGCAGTCGCAGGCTTATCCGCAATGGAAACCTGAATCGGAATTCCGCGCGCGCCGCGAAAAAATGTTGAAGCTGGCGCAAAGCGTAAAGCAATAATATTTTATTGAGGAAATTTTTTATGTCCAGCTTCGGGTCTAAGTTGGCCTTCCAGTGAATGCAAACGCAACAAAAAGAAAGTTGAAATTTATGCTATTTGGGGCTAGGGTAAATCCCCTATGCAATGAATCTTGCACACTCTGGATTCTTTGCTGAAGATTCAAACGTATCTCTCTGAAATCAAACAAATCAGGAGGCAATATGAATAAGACCAAAGCATTCTTCCCAGTTTCCCTATCAAGATTATTTTCTGTCGCGGGTTTTTTTTCCATATCTTTATTTTTATTTTTAGGCGTGGCAGAGCTTGCCGCCGCCGCTCAGCCTGAAGGTGGCGAACCTAGCAAAAAGTATAAAAATAACCTTTATATCGTCCACATGGCCGATGCGCCTGTTGTTGCTTATAAGGGTGGCATTACAGGTCTCAACGCAACTAAGCCAGCGAAGGGTAAGAAGCTAGATGCCACTAGCGTTGATGTCGTTCAGTACTCGGCTTACTTAGATTCGCGCCATGATGCAGCTGTCGCGGCAGTGAAGGGCCGCAAAGTGCATGGCTACAAATATACGTTCAACGGTTTTGCTGCTGAGCTGACGCCGGAACAGGCTGAGCGGATGAAAAATATGCCGGGCGTGGTTTCAGTTGATAAAGACGAACTTCGCTCGGTCGATACATCATCCACTCCTAGTTTTTTGGGTCTGAACGCCCCCGGCGGCTTGTGGAGCCAGGCGGGCGGAGTCGGTAATGCTGGAGAAAATGTTGTCATCGGCGTTATCGATACCGGTATTTGGCCCGAGCATCCCAGCTTCTCAGACCGCACAGGTGTGAATGGCAGCGGCATTAAAGACGGGAAACTCAATTATCAACAGCTCCCCGGGTGGAACGCAAAATGCACGCCGGGGGACTCATTCACTGGGTCGGACTGCAACCAGAAAATTATCAGCGCACAATATTTCAACGCTGGCTGGGGTGGAAACGCCGGCATTACTGCATTATTTCCGTTTGAGTTTAATTCCCCGCGCGACTGGGATGGCCACGGAAGCCACACCGCAAGCACAGCGGGCGGCAATAACAATGTGCTGGTGACCGGGGAAGCGTCTGTATTCGGCAGCATCAGCGGCATGGCTCCGCGCGCGCGCATCTCCGTTTATAAGGTCTGCTGGGCCAACACACCGACCGGTGGTGGTTGTTCCACTATCGATAGTGTGGCCGCTATCGACCAAGCGGTTGCCGACGGCGTAGATGTGATTAATTATTCCATCAGCGGTACCAGCACGAATTTCCGCGACCCAGTCGAGATAGCATTTATGTTCGCTGCTGATGCGGGCGTATTTGTCGCAGCATCTGCCGGCAACAGTGGGCCGACGGCGAGCACAGTAGCGCATCCAGGCCCGTGGCTTACCACTGTGGCGGCGGGAACGCATAACCGTGAAGCCGTAGGAAAAGTAACTCTGGGTAACGCGGCCATTTATTCCGGTGCGTCAACCGCTACGACCGCAGTTGGGCCTAAGCCCTTGATTGACGCTATAGCCGCCGGTTTGCCAGGTGCGGATCCAACCGCAGTGCGTTTGTGCTTCGCTGCTGAGGACAACGGCGGTGTGGCAGTGCTCGACCCAGCCAAAGTGGCTGGCAAGATCGTTGTATGCGACCGCGGCATTATTGCGCGCGTTAACAAGAGTTTGGCCGTCAAGCAGGCTGGTGGTTTGGGCGTGATTTTGGTCAACACTAGCGTCAATTCGCTGAATGCAGACTTCCATTACGTCCCGACCGTTCATTTGCAAGTCACCGATCGCGCTGCGGTCAAGGCGTACGCAGCAACGGCGGGAGCCACGGCCACTATCAGCCAAGCGACACTGACCTTCACTGCACCGGCACCATTCACGGCTTCGTTTTCTTCGCGCGGGCCATTGCTGGGAGGCAATGGTGATTTGCTCAAGCCCGATTTGATCGCGCCTGGCCAGGACGTTCTGGCAGCGATAGCGCCACCAGCGAATAACGGCCGTTTGTTTGATCTGCTCAGCGGCACTTCGATGTCCAGCCCGCATGTGGCCGGACTGGCTGCGGCAATTAAAGGCATCCGTCCGGATTGGTCGCCGATGGCGATCAAGTCGGCGCTGATGACTACAGGCTATGACGTTCTTGATGGAGGCACGCCTGCGCCTAACACCAGCCCTGTTTTGATCTTCCGCCAAGGTGCAGGGCATGTGAAGCCAAATAGCGCAACCAATCCCGGCCTGGTGTTTGATGCGGGTATCGAAGACTGGTTGGGCTTCCTTTGCGGCACGCAACTCGCTCCGTCATATTGCACGTCGCGCGGCATTCCTGTGCTCGACCCGAGCAATTTGAACGTCGCGTCGATTGCTATTGGCGATTTGGCCGGTGTGCAGACAGTAATCCGTAGCGTCACTAACGTAGGCGGCAATCCTGCCACTTACACGCCGAGTTACACCGGCATGGCGGGATTCAACGTCGTGATTAGTCCTGCGACGCTGACGTTGGCGGCGGGTGCGACCAAGTCTTTCACTGTGACTTTCACGCGTACAACAGCCACCTTGAATGCCTATACCGGCGGACAATTGACACTGACTGACGGTGTGCACAATGTGCGCATTCCGATGGTTGTGCGGCCTGTGGCATTGGCAGCGCCGGCGCAGGTTGGCGCTTCGTATAACGTGATCTTCGGTTATACCGGCGCGTTTAGCGCAACACCGCGCGGACTGGTGCCGGCTGCTACGGCGGCAGGTGCCGTTGCAACCGGAGGCAAGGTGGATTTATTTGTAACGATCCCTGCCGGCACTACCTATGCGCGTATCTCGCTATTCGATGCAAATGTTAGCCAGGCTAGCGATCTCGATCTTGAGGTACGCAACGCGACGGGTACGTTGGTTGGTTCCAGCGGTAGTGCTACTTCGGCTGAAGAAGTGAACCTTCTCAATCCGGCTGCAGGTGTTTATAAAGTGAGCGTGGTGGGCTTTGCGGTCCCGGTGGGTTCTGCGAATTTCACGCTATTCAACTGGTCGTTGGGTTCTGCAGCAGCAGGCAATATGACGGTCACCGCGCCTGCCTCAGCCACAACAGGCGCGACCGGCGCTATCGGCATCGCAACGAGCGGTTTGACTGCGGGCACCAAGTATCTCGGTTCAGTGGTTTACGCTGGCGCTGTGGGCTTGCCCAATCCGACCATCGTACGAATAGATCCTTGATAGCTCGTTGGTATTGCGTAGGCTGAGAAAGCTGCGCGAAAAACTAACAGGCCGCTTCGGAAGAAGCGGCCTGTTTTTATTTGCAAACTTTGCTGAGCATGCATTGCGCAAAGAATAAAAACTATAACCTATTGATTATATTAGATTATTTATTGAACCAATTTCCATTGAATTAGCTCGCTTGCACGCATAGGCA
>JAYVGF010000234.1:0-10644 GCA_043772415.1 Betaproteobacteria bacterium | reverse complement strand
TCATTTTCGGTCCGCAAACCTTGCATCGTCTGCCGCAACTTATCGACGCACGACGCAAGACCGGCCGCGCGCAAGTCGATATCTCGTTTCCCGAAATCGAAAAATTCGACAACTTGCCGCCTGCGCGCGTCGAAGGCGTGACGGCGTTTGTGTCGATCATGGAAGGTTGCTCCAAGTATTGCAGCTTTTGCGTCGTGCCCTATACGCGCGGTGAAGAAATCAATCGGCCGTTCGATGACGTAATCCGTGAAATCACCAAACTCGCCGAACAAGGCGTGTGCGAAGTAACCTTGCTGGGGCAAAACGTCAACGCCTATCGCGGCGAAATGCACGACGGCGACATCGCCGACTTCGCGCTGTTGCTGGAGCATGTGCATGAGATACCCGGCATAGAACGCATACGTTATTCGACTTCGCATCCGAAAGAATTTACCCAACGGCTCATCGACGCCTATGCACGCTTGCCGAAATTAGTCAGCCACGTGCATCTGCCGGTGCAATCGGGTTCCGACCGTGTGCTGGCGGCGATGAAGCGCGGCTACACTGCGCTGGAATATAAATCGATAGTCCGTCGTCTCAAAGCCGTGCGTCCCGGCGTCAATATTTCATCCGACATTATTGTCGGCTTTCCCGGCGAGAGCGATGCCGATTTTGATGCGACGATGAAGCTGGTCGATGATGTCGGTTTCGACGGCAGCTATAGCTTCCTCTACAGCCCGCGCCCCGGCACACCGGCGTCGGAGTTAAGCGACGACACCCCGCACGACGTCAAAATGCAGCGCCTCGCGCGCTTGCAAAAACGTGCCGACGAACTGAATGCGGGTATCAGCGCGAATATGGTGAACACCACGCAACGCGTGCTGGTCGAAGGCGTATCGGCGCGCGACGCGAACGAAATTTACGGCCGCACCGACAATAATCGCGTGGTGAATTTTGCGGGTGAGCTCAATTTGATCGGCCAATTTACGTTGGTAAAAATAGTCGAAGCCGTGCGCTATACCCTGCGCGGCGAATTGATAAAAATATAATATAATCAAGTAGTTACATTATGATTAAAGGGAGTAACGAGCGTGACGAATCTGCTTAGGTCAAAAAAAATCAGCGTAATACCGCTGATCATCATTGCTGCGTACCTCAGCGGGTGCGCAGTGAATGCGGCGAATGTGAAGCCGCTGGACAATCCTGTGGCACAAGCTGCTGTCAGGCCTACACCACCGCCAGCGCCGACTTCTTCTCTACGTCCTTTTAGCGAAGTCATCAAAGAAGCCAAATTGACACCCGGATTTTTTTCACTCTGGCGCCAGGACGAAAAAGTCTGGCTCGAAATCAAGCCGGAACAATTCGACCAAGCTTTTTTTCTGTCCATCGGCGTCACGCAGGGCGTCGGTGAACGCGGCCTCTACGGCAATATGATGAATCGCAGCCATATCGTTGCGTTCAAAAAAATCGGCAACTACGTCCAGCTCATCGCGCGCAATACTGAATTCACCGCGAAACCTTTTTCGCCCATTGCGCAAGCGGTGAAGCAAAGCTTTACCGACAGCTTGCTTGCCACTACCAGTGTCGTCAGCGCGCCGCACCCGGAACGCAAGTCCGTTTTGGTCGATGCGAATTTGCTCTTGTTGCTGACCGACATCCCCATGATGGCGACTTCGCTTGAAGCGGCTTATCGCCAACCGTATTATTTCGACGCCAGAAATACCAGCTTCGATACGCTACGCAATACGGATGATGCGACCGGTTTTAATGTCTCCGCGCACTACGCCCTGGCGCGCTTGATTCTGCCGCCGATGATGCCGCCGAATGTGCCGCCACCGTTTTCAGCGCCGCTGCCAAGCACGCTGGAAGACGTGCGTAGTTTGTTCATGGGTTTTTATTACAACTTTGCCAAATTACCCGAGCCTATGCACGCGCGTCCGGCGGATGATCGCATAGGTCATTTTGTCACCACGCATCAGGATTTCAGCGACGACTCTAAGCCCGAGCCAAAAGTACGATACGTGAATCGCTGGCGGTTGGAGAAAAAAGATCCGGCAGCGGCAATGAGTGAACCGGTGCAACCGATAGTTTTTTGGCTCGACAGTAATATCCCGTACAAGTATCACAACTCAGTGAAACAGGGCATCCTCGAATGGAATAAAGCCTTCGAGCGCATCGGTTTCAAAGACGCGATCCAGGTGCGTTACCAGATCGATAATAGCGAATTCGACACTGCCGATGTGCGCCACGCCTCGGTGCGCTGGTTTCTCGGCACCGACGCGCGCTTCGCCGTCGGGCCGACTCAAGTCGATCCGCGCACGGGTGAAATTCTCGACGCCGACATCGGCGTATCGGATGTATGGACGCGCAGCCCGCGTCGCCGCGCCGTGGAAGAATTGCCGCGACCGGCGATAGGCAATAAACGCGAAGTATTGCAGTGCAATTACGCCAACGAAATGTCCAGCGAACTGGAGTTCGCGATGGATTTACTCGAAGCGCGCGGCGACCTCGAGCCCGATAGCGCGGAAGCGGAAATGTTTGTGCAAGCGACCTTGAAAGACGTGATCACGCACGAAGTCGGCCACACCCTCGGCCTGCGCCATAACTTCCGCGCTTCGACCATTTACACGCTGGAACAAATGGCGAATCCTGAATTCACCCAACAACACGGACTCACCGGCTCCGTGATGGATTACAACGGCCTCAATGTCGCCGCGCGCGGCGGCAAGCAGGGCGAATACGTGATGAGCAATTTAGGCCCATATGATTATTGGGCGATAGAGTACGCCTACAAACCGATCAACGAAGCTTACGAAAAAGCCGAACTGAAAAAAATCGCCGCACGCAGTTATGAGCCGCCATTAGCCTACGCCACCGACCACGAAGCCGGTTACGGCGGTATGCAGGAAGGCGTCGATCCGGAAGTGAACCGGCGCGATCTCGGCGCCGATCCGCTGGCGTTTTATCAGCGTCGTTTGCAACTCTCGTACGAACTATGGGATCGCTTGCAGCAAAAGCAACTCAAGCCGGATGAATCGTATGAAGTGTTGCGGCGTAATTTTGAAACCGCGCTGGATCAAGTCAAACTCGCGGCGAATCTCAGTGCCAAATATATCGGCGGCCTCACCAGCGTGCGCGACCACGCCGGTAGCCCGCGTTCGCCGCTGAGTCCGGTTGATGCGGATAAACAACGTCGGGCGTTGAAATTAATCGAGAGCAGTATTTTTTCTGTCGACAGTTTCAAGTTCCAGCCGGAGTTTATGCGCCGACTCGGAGTGAATCATTTTGAGGCTCAAGTAAATCCAGATTATTCTTATAATAATCAAATACTTACTATGCAAAGACAAGTGTTGGATCAAATCATGCAAGACGGCGTCGCAGCACGTTTGATCGACGCGGAAAGCAAACTCGATAAGCCGCAACAAGCGCTGAAATTATCCGAACTCTACGAAACGATACAAGCTTCTATTTGGAGCGAGTTGCGCAACGGTAGCGACATCGGCAATCTGCGGCGCAATTTGCAGCGCGAACATTTGCGTCGCGTCGCCAATAGTTTGATTCGTCCCAATGGCGGCCCCGCGGACATGCGTAGCTTGATGCGCGACAATGCCAAACAATTGCAGCAGCACATTCAAAGCGCGCTCGGCAAGCAGGGCTTGAGCAAAGAGGCCGCCGCGCATTTACGCGAAAGCAGCGAGACTTTGAGCGAAGCGCTTAAAGCCCCGCTGCAAAGATCGGGAGTCTGAACGTGCCTGAATCCGAACGTGCCAAAGCCAAGCCAGTCGAGCTGGTATTTACGCCGGTGGATAACCAGCGCCTGGCCAATTTGTGCGGGCCGCTCGATGGTAATCTGCGCCAGATAGAATCCGCGCTGGACGTGATCATCACCCATCGCGCCGAACATTTCCGCCTGCAAGGCCAAGCGGAAAACATGGCGCTGGCCACGCAAGCCTTGCAATATTTTTATCATCGCAGCAATCGTGTTATCGACGTGGAGGACATCCAATTGGGGCTCATCGAAATGAACCACAACGCGCCGCGCGTGCAAAAAAAATCCGAACAAGCAGTTGATGAACCGCATCTGCTGACTAAACGCACCGATCTGCATGGCCGCACGCCGCGCCAAGTTGAATACATTAAAAATATCCAGGGTCATGACATCACCTTCGGCGTCGGGCCGGCGGGAACTGGCAAAACTTATTTGGCCGTCGCCTGCGCGGTGGATGCGCTGGAGCGCGATCTGGTGAAACGCATAGTCCTGGTTCGTCCGGCGGTAGAAGCGGGCGAGCGGCTGGGATTTTTGCCCGGCGACATGGCGCAAAAAGTCGATCCCTATCTGCGGCCTTTGTACGACGCGCTATATGATTTGATGGGTTACGAAAAAGTCGGCAAGTTATTCGAACGCGCCGCGATCGAGATTGCGCCTCTGGCGTATATGCGCGGGCGCACGCTGAATCATTCGTTTATTATTCTCGACGAAGCGCAAAACACCACGCCGGAACAAATGAAAATGTTTTTGACCCGCATCGGCTTCGGCACTAAGGCAGTGATTACCGGCGACGTGACGCAAATCGATTTGAAGCACGGACAAAAAAGCGGCCTCATCGACGCGCGCAATGTGTTGCAAAATATCCGCGGTATCGCCTTCACCATTTTCCAAAGTGAAGATGTGGTGCGCCATCCGCTGGTGCAACATATCGTCAATGCCTACGATAAACACTATTCAAAATAATTATAATAATCAAATAGTTACGTAAATGCCGACAAAATCTAAAAACGACTTGGCATTTTCCCTTTCGGTTCAATATGCGAGCGAGGCAAAGTTTTTACCGACGCGCGCGCAATGTCGTCGTTGGGCCAAAGCGGCGCTGCAACAACCGGCGCAGATTACTTTGCGCGTCGTAGATGAAGTCGAAGGCCTGCAACTCAACACGCAATTCCGTCACAAAAAATATCCCACCAATGTGCTGACGTTTGTTTATGATGATGTCAGTCCGTTGAGTGGCGACATCGTGCTTTGTGCACCAGTGGTCGAGGCAGAAGCCAAAGCGCAACAAAAAACATGCGAAGCGCATTACGCCCATTTAGTCGTACACGGTGTATTGCACCTGCAAGGCTACGACCATGAAAAAAACCGCGACGCAAAAATAATGGAAACGCTGGAAACGACGATCATGCACAAACTCGGTTACACCAACCCCTATCACGATCATCCTCAGTGAAAGCTGCCGCGCACATCAGTGTTCCTGTTAGCCAGGGCAATCTGGATTGGAACGGCATTATCGCTTTCATCACCATAGCGTTTTTACTGGCATGGACCATCGCCTCGCCGATGTGGTTTAACACCGAGGGACTCAAACATCCGCTCGCGTTGTATCTTTTGCCGCTGATCATGTTCGCGCCGAGCATCGCCGCGTTTATCGTGGTGCGTTGGGTCAGTCCACAGACCGATATTAAAGCCGCCACTGGTTTACGCATGGGGAAAAACTGGCCGCATTATTGGCTGCTGTGCTGGATCGGTATGCCGCTGCTGGTGCTGGCGTCGCTGGCGTTGAGCGCGCTGTTAGGCGTATATCAAACCGACCTGCAAAATTTTTCCGGCCTGCAGCAAATGCTGGCGCAAAAAGAAGAGGGCGTCGCCGCGCTGGAAAGCATGCCGGTAAAAAGTATCGTCGCGATCCAGCTCGCGTCGATTTTCATCGCGCCGCTGTTGAATGCGTTGTTTGCCTTCGGCGAAGAATGGGGCTGGCGCGGTTATCTGCTGCAAAAATTATTGCCGCTCGGCCAATGGCCCGCGCTGGTTATTTGCGGCGTCATCTGGGGCTTGTGGCACCTGCCGGTGATTTTGCTCGGCTACAACTATCCGCTTTATCCAAACATGGGCTGGTCGTTCATGCTGGTGTTGTGCATCTTGCTCGGCATTTTATTCGGCTGGACGCGCCTCGCCACTGGCAGCATCTGGCCCGCCGTCATCGCGCACGGCGCGCTCAATGGCTCGGCCAGCGCAGTAAATTTATTCGCTGCCGCCGATACTACGATAGACACTGCGCAAGTCGGCATCACCGGTTGGGTCGGTTGGCTATTGCTTATCGCAGCAATCGGCTATCTTGTTTATAGCAAACGATTGCCGGTGCGCGACGTGACTTGAGCTATTCGTTTAGATGCAGCACAATAGGGTAGAAGAAAAATAAGCAGAAAATAAACTTCAATAAAATCAATCATTCACAGGGGAGCCATACCATGACCGTTTTACGCAAAGCAGTATTGTTGTCGCTCTACGGTACAGCAGCTTTCGTTGCTGTTTCACCATTCCTTATTGCGCACGCCCAGACAGCAGCGAGTGACAGCGAAGCAGCCAAAGTTGAAGCCATCACTGTAATAGGTTCGCGTCGTGCAAATGCTTCAGCTACCGACACACCGGTACCTGTCGATTTTATTCCTATGACCAAAGCGACAGAGCAAGGCGGCCAATTCGATCTGGCGCAATCGCTGCAATACATTTCCCCGTCCTTTAATTCAACCCGACAAACTGGTGCCGACGGTGCGGACTTGATTGATTCCGCCGCACTACGCGGACTCGGCTCCGACCAAACCTTGGTGTTGGTCAACGGCAAGCGTCGGCACACTACAGCCTTAGTCAATTTATTCGGCGCGCGCAATCGCGGCAACACCGGTACTGACTTGAACGCGATTCCGCTAATGGCGATAGACAACGTACAAATCCTGCGCGATGGCGCAGCGGCACAATACGGCTCCGACGCCATCGCCGGCGTGATGGACATCGGCCTGAAAAAACGCCCCGGTTGCGAAGGCGCTTTGGGATACGGTCAGTATTCCGCCGGCGATGGAAAAAATTATTTGGCCACTGCATATTGCGGCATCCGTGTTGGTGACAAAGGCGTCATCGGCATCACTGGCGAATATCAAGACCGTGGCCGTTCCAATCGCGCAGAGCCGCCTAGCCTGCGCACCATCGGCGATTCCGCAGTTAAAAATCCGACGCTATATATCAACGGTGATATGCCTACCAGTGCCAGCCACAAATTCTATTTCACTCTTGGCTTGCAGAAACGCGATGCATCGTCAGGCGCATTTGGCCGGGAAGGCTTGGGCTCCGATGATATTCCATCGCGTAACTCAGCTGCGATGTATCCCGCTGGATTTGTGCCTTTCATCAATGCAGATGTGCAAGATCGCTACGCGATTATCGGTAATAAACTGCAATTGGGTGAATGGAATGCAGATTTATCGCAAACATACGGCTTCAACGATATGCGTTACAACATTAGCAATACGCTGAATGCTTCTATCGCCAATCAAGATTTAACTAATGGCGGAAGAGGCATCAGCCCGACCAAATTTGATGCGGGTGGATTTTCATTTACACAAATGACGACCAATGCTGATATGAGCCGCTTTTTCCCCACCGTGATGAGCGGGATGAACGTCGCATTTGGCGCAGAGTACCGGCGTGAATTTTATTCCATCGTCGCGGGCGAAAAAGGTTCCTATTTTGATTTCGACGGCGTGGGCAATGGCGGCAATGCTGGTAGCCAGGGCTTCCCCGGTTTTCAACCGGCCGATGAAACCAGCCGTAGTCGCAATAGTGTTGCAGTCTATGCCGATGTAGAAACTGATATCACCAAAGGTTTAAAAACCCAAGCGGCATTACGCTACGAAAAATTCAGTGATTTTGGTTCTAATCTGAGCGGCAAGGTAGCCGCAAGCCTGAAAGCGACAGACAGGTTGCTGTTCCGTGGTTCCGCTAGCACCGGCTTCCGCGCCCCTTCGTTACAACAGGTTTATTTTTCCTCCACCTTTACCGACTTTATCAGCGGGGAGCCAAAAGATGTCGTGCTCGCACCCAACGGCGGCGCAGTGGCAATTGCAGCAGGCATACCCAAATTAAAAGAGGAGAAATCGCAAAACTTCACGCTGGGCACGACGTTTAGCCCAACACCGTCTATCGCAGCTACCGCAGATTTATATCTGATCGATATAAAAGACCGCATCGTCTTGTCAGGCCGTTTTGACGAAAACAATTACCCGGCGCTGGCATCGACTTTTGCCGCTTTAGGCGTAGGGCAAGCACAGTTTTTTGTTAACTCAGTCAACACACGCACCAGAGGCCTTGATATTACTTTGTCGCATAAATCCAGCATCAGTAGCGCAAAACTAAATAGTTACTTGGCCGCGAATTTCAGCAAAACCGAAGTGACGGACATTAAAACCCCCGCTTCATTAACCGGTTTTGAAGATGTGTTGTTATCGCCGCGCGAGCGTTTGTTTATCGAACAGGGCGCACCGAAACGCAAAATTACCCTAGGTTTTGATTTGACTACTGGCGCATTGGAAACGGGGTTGAAAATTATTCATTTCGGCCCGCAAACCTTGGGTAATTTTGATGACCCGACCAAGCCCAATTTAAGCTATCGGGCCAAGACTTCAGCCGACTTGAGTGCTACTTATAGCTTTAATAAAAACACCAAGCTCACCATAGGCGCAAATAATATTTTTAACGTGAAGCCTACTGAGCAGGACGCTGATCAAACAGATAACGGATTTAAATACGATAGCGTGCAATTCGGTTTGAACGGCGCATCGTACTTTGCCCGTTTGTGGAAAAAATTCTGATCTAAAAGTATTGAGTTGAATCAAACAAAAAGCCGCGCAAGCGGCTTTTTTTATTTTGTGCCGGCGAGCACTTGTTCCGTAGGCTGGCGCTGATCAGCCCAGCATCGGTGGTGGTAATGCTGGGCTTCTCAGCGCCAGCCTATCTGTCCATTGCTCCCGTCATTCCCGCGCAGGCGGGAATCCAGTAAAACAAAAAATGTTTTCCACGATAAGGATTTGTTTTTATGTCGTAGAAAATCATGTTTTTTTAAAGGCACTGGATTCCCGCCTGCGCGCGAATGACGGGGTGCGATCGGCTCTTCTACTGGATTGCCGCCTTTTCGGGAATGAAGGCGGGTGTGAATCGTAATTCAGTGACGGCCACGGCTTTTATATTCAGCGACGCTGATGCGTATTCAATTCACGTTCCAGCGCATCGGAAAACCAGGTCAGCGTCGTGGTGAGGATAAGATAAACGCATGCGACGGTGATGAATACCGGCACCGGTTGGAAGCTTTCTGCTTGCACGCGGTTGCCGACCATGGAGAGCTCGACTACGCCGATGGCGTAGGCGAGGCTGGAGTCCTTTAACAAGCTGACAATATTGTTCACCAGCGACGGCAAGCTGATGCGTACGGCTTGCGGCAACACGACATGGCGGAACGCAGTGAGCGGTGCGAAGCCGAGCGACTGCGCGGCATACACCTGGCCTTGCGGTACTGCGAGGATGCCGCCGCGCATGGCCTCAGCGTTATACGCGCCGACGTTAAGCGCGAGGGCGATGATGGCGGAATTGAAGTCGGACAATTTCAGTTCGGGAAACATCGCAGGCAGCGCGAGATAGACAAATAATATTTGCACCAGCAGCGGCGTGCCGCGTATCACCCAGACATAAAAACGTGACGGCCAGGCTATGAAAGGATTTTTTGATAGTTTGCCCATCGCGGCGAGCACGCCGATGATCAAGCCAATAGCGCCGGAAATCAATGTGAGTAAAACTGTCGTACGTGCGCCGTTGGCGAATTGTTGGGCGGCCGGGCCGATGGGCGCGGGCAGCCATTGCAATGGCAACGCCATGAACCAAAGAAACAAAACCAGGCTTACGGCGGCGCCGGCCATGAGTAAATGTTGCTTCGAGGATTTTTCAGCTTGGGGCATGGTGGGTTTATACGGCGGGAAAATCAACCGAATTTTTATTTACAGCGTATATCTTCGCCGAAATATTTTTCTGAAATGATTTTGTAAGAACCGTCGGTCATGATGTCGGCCAAAGCTTTGTTCAGCGCTTCGCGCAAAGTTTTATTATCCTTTTTCACGATGATGGCGACTTTTTCGCTGTAGAGTAAATCGCCGAGTTGTAAATGGAGTGCCGGTGATTTCTGCGCGAGCTCCTTGGCTTGGAATTTATCTGTTACCCAAGCATCGACGCGGTCGGATAAAAGGTTTTGTTGTGCGTCGGTGTCTTTAGGGAAAGTTTTGATTTCCTTGATGTCGCTGACTTTTTTTACCGCATCGGCAAAGGTGGTGCCGATTTGCACCGCGACGGTTTTACCTTTCAGTTCTGCCGCCGTTTTCGGGCCGCCCACTTTGGCTACGATTTGCCCGCCGCTGCAATAATGAGGGTCGGTGAAATCGACCGCCTTGGCACGCTCATGTGTAATAGCGAAAGAGGCGATGGCGAAATCAAAACGATCTTGCGCCAGCGCGGGAATCTGCACATCAAAACCCAGCGTGATCCAATTGATTTTCAGGCCCATTTTTTTTGCCATGGCTTCGGCGATGTCGATTTCAAATCCGCTTAACTGATTGTCTTTGAAAAAATTGAACGGTGGAAACGCACCTTCGGTGGCGACGTTCAACGTGCCGGATTTTTTAATCGCGTCCATGTCGCGGCCACTGCCGCCGCATGCAGCCAGCATGAAGAGTAGCGCGCAAATTAATATTCGTTTCATTGTGATTTCCCCGTTAAGCCGCAATTTTTATTGGTCAGATTCTACACCATACTCTAAGACTAACGAGCGCGGAACCAGCGTGCAGAATAATCCTTGCGTA
>JAYVGF010000233.1:0-2065 GCA_043772415.1 Betaproteobacteria bacterium | reverse complement strand
TACTATCTCAATTATGAGCGTGCGTTGCACATCGGCGAACAAGTGTATTACTACGCGTACGGCGGGTTTAACTTCGCCAACTGGTAATTGATAAATTGCTTGCGCAAATTAAAACTCCGCTCGTGCGGAGTTTTAATTTTGAATTGAGCAACAAAATAACTTGAACTGAAAAATAACGGTGCATGACGAGGCAGTAGGCTGGGCTGATAAGGCCAGCATGTTTCGCTCCGGAGAAATGCTGAGCTTATCAGCGCCAGCCTACGAAACCATCTAAACCTGCGCTGTCATTCTGAACGCAGTGAAGAATCTGCTATTTGTTTTTTATAAAATATTTGATTTAATTCAATTTTTTATTTCGACACAAAAATTTAATTGAAAGCAAATAATCTTGAATTGGAAAATAAAACTTACTTCTTTCCTGCTTTTGCTCTGTTTGTTTCTGTCTGCCTGTAAACAGCAGGCCGAAACGGCAGTCAAACAGCCCGATAAAAACCTTGATCGGCCTGCAATTAAACTCCCCCTGAAGAACCTTCATCAGACTGATGAGATGACAGCCATGCGTTGGAGCGAGGAAGAGATAGGATTCAGGCGCTATCCGATTCCTTTGTGGCGGTCAGATACTCGGCACAACCTGGTAATACATAATATTGCCGATTGGGAAAATGACTGGAAAAAAACCTATGTTTCGCGAGGCTATTTCGAGCCATGGGGCAATAACACTCCTGATAGACCGCCCGTCGGTTTTGATTTTGAACACTTTATAATTTTGATCGCTTTTCATGGTCCATGGGTAGGCGCAGGGGAGACCAAGATTAATTCTGTAACCTACACGACCGATACTGTGACAGTCGAAGTGATAGACAACAAGTGCGCTAAATGGAATGTCCATATTCCCGAGCCGTCATACCCTGGTGATGCAGTAGTTATCAATAAAACCGACCGAAAAATAGTTTTTAAAATGACAGAAACAAGCGAATGCCCCTGGTTACCCTATTCACGAAATATGATTAGGGGTAATCATGACGGGCCTGAACAGTGGCAATAATATTTTTGATATTCTCAGCATAAAGAAGGCTGGCTCGATGATGGCTTCAAAAATTCGTTGAGCTTGTCTGTGTCAGGCCGCAAAAACAAAACCCCGCCGAAGCGGGGTTTTGTTTTTGCGATGTAACAGATGCGCACCGCTGGTTCATGACCAGACTTCGCATAACGCGCTAGAGCTAGGCGCATGAGCGCAGATAGTACACGTTAGTACAGCAAGCTCATGCAACAACGCTCTAGCGCGTTTTGCGGAGGATGGAAATTACATGTCCATACCGCCCATGCCGCCCATACCGCCCATTCCACCACCGCCCATGCCGCCGCCTGCTTCGTCTTTCGGCAGTTCAGCAACCATGGCGTCTGTGGTGAGCATCAAGCTCGCTACTGACGCTGCGTTTTGCAAGGCGAAGCGGGTGACTTTGGTTGGATCCAATACGCCCATTTCGACCATATCGCCATATTCGCCGGTCGCGGCGTTGTAACCGAAGTTACCTTTGCCTTCGTTGACTTTGTTGATGACGACGGATGGCTCGTCACCTGCATTGGCGACGATTTGGCGCAGGGGTTCTTCAATCGCACGCAGAACGATTTTGATACCGGCATCTTGATCGGCGTTGTCGCCTTTGACCTTGATGTTGGCACGTGCGCGCAGGAACGCGACGCCGCCGCCGGCGACAATACCTTCTTCAACGGCTGCGCGGGTGGCGTGCAGCGCGTCTTCGACGCGGGCTTTTTTCTCTTTCATTTCAACTTCGGTGGCTGCGCCGACTTTGATGACCGCAACACCGCCGGCCAATTTGGCTACGCGCTCTTGCAGTTTTTCTTTGTCGTAATCGCTGGTGGCTTCTTCGATTTGCGCGCGGATTTGTTTTACGCGGCCTTCGATGGTTTTGGCATCGCCTGCACCGTCGATGATGATGGTGTTTTCTTTACCAACTTCAATGCGCTTGGCTTGGCCGAGTTCTTTCAACGTGGCTTTTTCCAGAGTGAGGCCGACTTCTTCAGCGATCACGGTGCCGCCGGT
>JAYVGF010000232.1:0-5552 GCA_043772415.1 Betaproteobacteria bacterium | reverse complement strand
TACGGCGGCATCAATGCCGTCAAAGGCATTTCCTTCGAGGTGAACGAAGGTGAATTAGTTTGTCTTATCGGCGCCAACGGTGCCGGTAAAACCACTACGCTCAAAGCCTTGTGCGGGTTGATTCCATTTCAAAACGGCAGCGCGCATTACGGTAAAACGGATTTGCGCGGCCTCGCATCGCACCAGTTAATTCTAAATGGCATAGTGCTGGTGCCCGAAGGTCGTGGCGTGTTTGCCAGAATGAGCATAGAAGAAAACTTGCTCATGGGTGCGTTCGCGCGCAACGATCAAGCTGAAATTAAAATAGATATGGAAAGAATTTATTCATTGTTCGCAAGATTACAAGAACGCCGCAATCAACTCGCAGGAACCTTATCCGGCGGCGAACAACAAATGCTCGCCATCGGCCGCGCCATCATGAGCCGTCCGAAACTATTATTGCTCGACGAACCCAGCATGGGCCTCGCGCCGCTGATGGTGCAAAAAATATTCGAAGTCATCCGTGATATTTCGCGCAGCGGCGTAACCATATTATTGGTCGAACAAAACGCCAAGATCGCCCTCGAAGTGGCGACCAGAGGTTATGTACTGGATAGTGGTTTGATCAGCCTGACGGACGTGGCGCCAGAATTATTGAGGAATCCGCGGGTCAGGCAGGCGTATTTGGGGGAATAACCCCTAAGATGCCACCTCGTGTTATACCAGGCTGAAGAAAATATAATTTTTGCCTAATATTTGGCTGAACGTAAATTTTTGCGGATCTTTATTCTGTGATTTCTGATCCATGCTGCCTGGTTCGGATAACTAAAATAGAGACATTTACGCAAACTCCAGAGCAAGGGAACGCTGGGCTCTGCCATGCAAGCCTTATAGCGCAGGGCAAATGATGGGGCATCTAAAATGGCGCGTATGCAGTATTCGCGTTTGATCGATTTGCTGAGTGAGCCCCGCACCAGCTCCTCGAAGCCGGCCTTTTCTGCATCCTGTAGTAACTGCTCGATTTCTGCCAACGCGCGTAGATTTTGTGTTCGGAATTGCGTCACCAACTCTTTTCCTGTGTACGCTATTTCTGCGTTGGAGCTTCCGCCTAAACGATACATGACTAAGGGTTCGGTTACGGTAACGGCGCCCCCACCCATCAACGCACGCAATAACATGATTTGATCTTCGTACCAGATATGCTCAATGAATGGTCCGAAGCGCAGCATCATGCGTCGGGTAAATGCATGGGTTGCCCCGACAACATAGGGCCGCTGCTTCGACCACCCGGCGATTGAGACTTCGGATAAATTGTCCGTAGCAATATGCCTGCCTGACGTGCCATTAGTTTTGATCTCAGTAAAATGACTGGCAATCAAATCGGCGCGCTGCCCCGTTGCATCCCAAGCTTGCGCAAGTCGCTTAAGCCTTTGTGGAGCAGAGATATCATCGCCAGCAGCCGTGACCAGCAGCTCGCCGGATGTTTCTGTAAGCAACTTGTTGTAATGCGCGCCGATACCGAGGTTAGTTTCATTGCACAGGGCGCGAACTTGATGTGGCCCTCTGTATTCCTCTACAAGCGTTTCAAGAACCCTGAACGTCCCATCCGTCGAGGCGTCGTCAGAAAATATTATTTCGATGGGTTCGCAATCTTGCAGTAAACAGCTCTCGGCGGCCAACTTGACAATGGACTCCTGATTATAGGTCAGGAGGATTAAGCTCATCCGAAATTTGCTTGCTGGTTGCGTCATTGCTAGCTTCCGTTTGTAAAGTCAGTGTTTGTTGTTAATATTACGCAAGAGTCGTGTTTTTCTTAATCGATCTACTATTTATAAGGTTGCAGGCATGATCATCGATGAGCAAATAACCGTCATTACCGTGGCATATCGTTCCGGCCAAATAATCCCTGAATTCCTGAAACAGTTTTCTTATGCGAAAAATATTATCGTCGTGAATAACAGCCCGGATGACGGGCTTGAGCAGATTGTAAAGCGAGACGCACCAGCAGCAGAATACTTAGGAGTAAAAAATCTTGGTTTTGGCGGCGGCAATAATGCCGGCGTAGACCGCGTAAAGACGCCTTATGCTTTAATGGTTAATCCCGATTGTAGCGTGACCGAATCCAATTTGGAAAAAATGTTCAACACTGCACAGGCGTTTGCCGGCTGCGTTGTAGTAGGCCCGCAGATCAGGAACGAGTCGGGAAAGTCCCAGACATCCTACCGCTGGGATTTTCTTTCCGGACATGCTGCGCCTAACGAGTATTTTCCCGCTGAGGGCCCATGCTGCGCTATGTGGCTGGATGGTAGCTGCTACCTTGTGAGAGTGGATCGCTTCAGAAAAATGGGTGGTTTTGATAAATTATTTTTTATGTATTTTGAAGAAGATGATCTGGGATTGCGTGCACGCAAAAACGATTTCTCCCTCATCCATGAACCTGATGCTTATGCCATGCATAAGGGGAATTCGTCCTCCGCACCTTCACTTACCGTGGATTTCAGGAAAAAATATTTTTTGGCCAAATCTCGGATCAATTTAATCTTTCGCTACAAAGGCAGCGTAAGCGGAGCCCTGTTGATTTTCAGGATTATCGTAATTGCACCTTTTGCCATCGTATTTTTTTTATGCACCTTTCAGCAGGCCCGCTTGCTTAAATGGACCGCGCGCCTGCTCGCGGCGATTACCCCTTCGCAATCTAACCTTCTCAAATCCTGACCGACTTCAAAATGTAAAGTGTTCCGATAGAAGTTTGAATCTAATAGTAGCGGACGCCCTCGGACACGTGAATAGCGCGAGTCAACATTGATGGCAGCCTTGATTAGCCAGTTGCCGCTTTGATGCAGATGAATTAAGCTGATTTGGCGTAGTAGCGGGACACGAAATAATTGTACGGATACGCACACAAAGGCCTCACCGCGCTTTTTCAATAAATATACTTAAAGGTAAAATCCGCTTATGACCACTTTCACCACGGCAGTTGATCGCCATCTTGACCTTGGCTGCGGCTTGAGGCCGCGCAATCCTTACGGCAGGAAGGCTTTATTCGGTGTGGATCTACGCCAACTTGATTCGACTGCGCAGTTCGAGTTTGCCGCTGCAAACCTGTCGTTCGAGCCCATCCCATTTATGGCGGACATGTTTGGCTCAGTGTCGGCGTTCGATTTTATCGAACATATACCTCGTGTATTGAATGGTGAACAAGCGAATACCACTTGTTTTCCATTTGTGGGTTTAATGGACGAGATATGGCGCGTGCTGGCGCCGGGCGGGTTATTCTATGCGCTCACGCCATGTTATCCGAGCCGGGAAGCGTTTCAGGATCCGACCCACGTCAATATCATCACCGAACATACGCACGACTATTTCTGTGGTGAGCGGCCGCTTGCGCGCATGTATGGATTCAATGGCCGCTTTCAGGTGCGTCGGGCGCAGTGGATGCTCCATGAGCATGCCCAACAGGCAAGTCCCCTGACGTGGCAGCAAGAGCTTCGGCGCAGGCACAAGGCATGGCGCGGACGTCTTTCATATTTTTTATGGGAACTGGAAGCGATTAAACCCGCCTAGCATGCTTTCACTAAGGCTTGAAGGGAATGCTGAGTAGTATCGTCCTTTGTAGTCGCCTTATTGGCATCAACCAATCTCACCGAGTTTAATTTTTTCGGAGTCAGCGCCATGCCATTTTCAGCAAACGAACTCAATGATCTGAAGCGCGCTAAAGCATTATTAGAGAACCCGGGCTTTGCGGCAAAAATTACCAATCTGCTAGGCTCGCCTTTGGAAAAAGGCCTGGCGCGTTTGCCGACGAAAATTTCCGACGGGGTGCAGAAAGCGGCGCATGCTTCGCTGATGAAGGCGACTAATGTTGCGGTCAGTTCCATGAACAGCCAGATCAAACCGGAGTCATCAGATGGCTTGCACAAAATCGCCGCAACGATAAGCGGTGCGGCGGGCGGCATGTTCGGCTTGGCCGCGTTGGCGATTGAGTTGCCGGTATCCACTATCATCATGCTGCGCTCGATTTCCGATATCGCGCGCAGTGAGGGTGAGGACATCAGCGACATCGACACCAAATTATCCTGCTTATCGGTGTTCGCCCTCGGCGGCAAATCCGCCAGCGATGACGCGACAGAAAGCGGTTATTTCGCCGCGCGCACGGCCATGGCCAGCGCTGTGTCGGAAGCGGCGAAATACCTGGCGCGCAAAGGCGCGGTGGATGCGACTGCTCCAGCCGTGGTTCGGTTGATCAGTTTGATTGCTTCGCGTTTCGGTATCGTCGTGTCAGAAAAAGCCGCAGCGCAGGCGGTGCCCATCATCGGCGCAGTAGCCGGTGCGATGATCAACAGCATATTCATCGACCATTTTCAGGATATGGCGCGAGGCCATTTTATCGTGCGGCGGTTGGAGAAAAAGTATGGCGAAGGAGTGGTGCAGTTGGCTTACAAAGAAGCTTGATAATTATTGTGACGCCCAATCCTTAGCCAGCAGAAAATCCGTGTAAAGTTTTTCTTCTGCCGATCCCGCTTCCGGCTTCCAGTCATAACGCCATTTCACTATCGGTGGTAGCGACATCAATATCGATTCGCCGCGTCCGCCGGACTGCAGGCCGAACAGTGTGCCGCGATCCCAGACTAAATTGAATTCGACATAGCGCCCGCGCCGGTAGGCTTGGAAGTCTCGCTCGCGCTCGCCATAAGGCATATCCTTGCGGCGGTTGAGGATGGGCAAATACGCATCGAGAAAATGGTCGCCGACGTTTTGCATAAAACCAAAGCTGAAGTCGAAATCTTTTTCATTCACGTCGTCGAAAAATATGCCGCCGATGCCGCGCGGCTCTTTGCGGTGCTTGAGATAAAAATAGTCGTCGCACCATTTTTTGTATTTTGGATAATAGTCTGTTCCTAAAACATCCAAGGCTTGTTTGCAGGTGCGGTGAAAATGCACCGCATCCTCTGCAAAGCCGTAATACGGCGTGAGGTCCATACCGCCGCCGAACCAGAATACGTCGGCTTCGCCGGGTTTTGATGCATTGAAAAAGCGCACATTCATATGCACGGTTGGCGCGTAAGGATTGCGCGGATGCAATACCAGCGATACGCCTAAGGCTTCCCATGATCTTCCCGCTAATTCAGGCCGATGCGAGCTGGCCGAGGGCGGCATTTTGTCGCCGAATACATGCGACATACCGACACCGGCGCGCTCGAATACATTGCCGCCTTCCAGCATTGCACTGATACCGCCGCCGCCTTCTTCGCGCGGCCATTCATCGCGCACGAATTTTTTGCCATCGACCGCTTCGAGGGCGGCGATGATGTTGTTTTGCAGGCTGGTGAGATAGTTTTTAACTGGTTGGCTGTGCATGCTTATTTTGAAAATTGAATTTGAGTGGCTGGCGTTAAGTTTCAGATCAATATTACACTCATCCTCGCTTTGGTCAGATGCCGTTTGTGTGCTTTAGCCGTTTAAATCCCCCTTAGTCCCACTAGTGTCCGGGGAACTGAAGCTTTCCACGAGCAAAGTCCTTTATTGACAACGGTTTCGGGGCGGTTCTCGTTGGTGTCGATTTGAATAGAAAA
>JAYVGF010000231.1:0-8348 GCA_043772415.1 Betaproteobacteria bacterium | reverse complement strand
GACAAAAATAATATGCCGAAATAAAACAACCAGGCTTTGGTAATCCCGCTCAAGGTCATGCCGAGGAATACCATCAGCACCGCGCCTAATATCGGCCCGAAGAATTGGCCCATACCGCCGATAAAGGCCATTACCAATACGTTGCCGGACCGAATCGCACCGACCGCTTCGGCGGTAACGATTTCATAATTGATCGCCGATAGCCCACCTGCGATGCCGGCAAAAAAACCGGCCAGAATCATGGCGAGATAACGTACTCGTTGCGGATTGTAGCCGACGAATTCGGCGCGCTCGGGATTGTCGCGTACCGCATTCATCATACGACCGAGCGGCGTATGCGTCAGGGCATACATGGCAATAATCGCCAGCATCATCCACGCTGCGATGAGGTAAAACACTTCTATAGCAGGACCGTAACTGATGCCGAACCAGCCCTTGCCGACCATACGGTTGCCCGAGATGCCTGCCTCACCGCCGAAAAACCCGGGGAACATCAACGAACACGCCGCCACCATTTCGCCGATGCCCATGGAAATCATGGCGAATGTCGTTCCCGCGCGTTTAGTCGAGACATAGCCGAGAACCACGCCGCACAACATGCCGGCCAGCCCGCCGATTAACGGCAGCATGGTGACGGGAAAGGAAAAACTGCCCTTGCCGATGAGATTCAGAGCGTGAATGGTGAGATACGCGCCCATGCCGGAATACACCGCATGGCCGAATGACAACATGCCGCTCTGCCCCAACAGCATGTTGTACGACAGCGCGAAAATAATCATGATGCCGATTTCATTCAGCGCATTGATGGCAAAACCGGACTTGAAAAATAGCGGTAGCAACGCAATCAGGATGGCGGGAATTATCCATACTGCTCCGCGCAGGGCAAAATTTTTATTCAAAATATTTGGCACGGAGCTCATGATTCGCGCGTCCCCATCAAGCCGCGCGGACGGAATATCAACATCAACACCATTAACACAAACGGCAGCACCGGCGCGGTTTGCGAAATTTTGATGGAAAAGAAATTATGCATGTGCGAACCGGGTTGCAAAGCGATGCCGATTTTGGAAAATAAATCGAGAAAGGATAAATCCAGCGCGACGGAAAAAGTCTGGATGATGCCGACTAAAAGTGACGCGATGAATGCGCCGGTGAGCGAACCCAGGCCGCCAAGCACGATGACCACGAACACAATGCCGCCTACGGCTGCCGCCATACTCGGCTCGGTCACAAATGCGTTGCCTCCTATCACTCCAGCCAAGCCCGCCAGCCCGCAACCGACGCCGAACACCAGCATGAATACGCGCGTGACGTTATGGCCCAGTGCCTCAACCATTTGCGGATGGGTAATCGACGCCTGGATAATCAAGCCGATGCGCGTGCGGGTAATCATCAGCCACAAGCCGACCAGCATCAACAGCGAGACCAGCATCATGAAGCCTTTATAGGCCGGGAATGAGGTGGTATATATTTTGAATAGAGTGAAGTCGAGCATTTGCGGGATTTTGTAATCCACCGGCGCGCGGCCCCAGATAATGTGCACGACTTCTTCGATTAAGAAAGCCAAGCCGAAAGTGAAAAGTAATTCCGGCACATGGCCGAACTTATGCACGCGGCGCAGACCGAAGCGCTCTACCGCTGCGCCGATGGCGGCGACGAACAGCGGCGCGATAATCAGCGCAGGCCAAAAGCCGACATATTGGCTTATTTGATATGCAAAGTAGGCGCCGAGCATATAGAAGCTGGCGTGGGCGAAATTGAGCACGCCCATCATGCTCAGGATGAGAGTGAGCCCGCTTGAAAGCATAAATAGCAGCAGGCCGTAAGAGACGCCGTGCATCAAGGATATGAGGAAAAATTCCACCTGGTGCCTCCTCGTTACGAATTTTTAGTTTGACAGAAACCGGTGGGGCAAAACAATCGCCCGGTTTTGTGCCGGGCGATTTTATTTCAGCTGCTTTATTACTGCGGACGTTCCATTTTGCACGATGTCGGCTGTGCGCTGACATAGTTTTCGATCTTGGCGTCGTCTTTGAAGCCGAAGCCAGTGCCTTCGAGGTCATACTTCAAGCCTGGCTGACCGGCTTTAGCAAACGTGCTGATGAACAAAGGCTGGATCAACTGGTGATCCACTTTGCGCATTTCCACTTCGCCGAAGGGGCCTTCCATTTTCATGCCTTCCATCGCGCGGGCGACTTTTAACGGCTCGGCGCTGCCCGCTTGCGTCATGGCTTTGGTCAACATCTCCAAAGCGTTTTTCGCGGCGTAGGTGTACATGTCTTCTTTCGCGCCGTATTTTTTCTTATAGTCGGTGTACATCTGCTCGGTTTTTGCCGGCATATTGGAACTGCCGTAGCTGATGATCTTCACGCGATCCACGCCTGACTCGCCCAATGCCGTTGGTGTGCCGATAACGCCAGCGTAGTAGGTGTAGTAATTGACGTTCAGGTCGGCTTCTTTGCTGGCTTTAATCAACAACACCAGGTCGCTACCCCAGTTGCCGGTGATAACCGTATCGGCACCGGAGGCCTTGATCTTCTGGATGTAGGGTGAGAAATCTTTTACTTTGGCCAATGGGTGCAATTCATCGCCGACGATTTCCGTGCCGGGCATTTTGGCTTTGATCATTTCCTTGGCGGCGCGCGCTACTTGATGACCGAAAGAATAATCCTGTCCGATGACATACACCTTCTTGATGCCGCCTTTTTTCGCCATATAATTGGTCATGGCTTCCATTTTCATGTCGCTGTTGGCGTCAAAGCGGAAATGCCAGAAGCTGCATTTGCTATTGGTGAAGTCCGGATCGACCGCTGCGTAGTTGAGGAATACCACGGCGTTGGCCGGGTCGCGTGAGTTGTGCTTGTTGATCTGGTCGATCAACACGCCTGCTACGCTGGAGCCGTTACCTTGGGTGATGTAACGAATACCTTGGTCAATGGCGGATTTCAATACAATCTGGCTTTCCTGCGGACTCAGTTTGTTATCCAGCGGAACGATTTCCAGCTTCTTGCCTAAAACACCGCCGCGCGAATTGATTTGCTCGGCGATAAATTGAAATTCATGCAGGCCGTGCTCACCCGTCGCTGCCATAGGGCCGGACAGCGGATCGATATAAGCAATCTTGATAGTTTCCTGTGCTGATACGGCAAAAGACATTGCCCCCAATACTGCTGTAGCCACCATTGCGTAAAGCGTGCGTTGCAACTTCATAACTCCTCCTCGACTTAATTGTGAGATAAAGCGCTGGATGTCCGATTCCCGGTTCGAATTATTTACTTTGAAACTTTTCAGTTTCGCGGTGTGAAAGGATAGTAGCCCGCAGTAATGAATTTGTAAATAATCACTGCAAGGTGTTTTTCTTCGCGGGTGTCCACAGACGTTTTGCGCGATGCGCCTGCCTCTGCATAACGTCATTTTCTCGCATCAGTTCACAGCGACTGATGCAAACACATATTGCGTATGCACAAAATATGCTGCAATCCGTGCTATGATTTTGCTTTACAAGTCATTGAATTTGTTTACAATTATTAGCATGAAATATTCTCTTCATTTGGCTTGGTTTTGCGTTGTTGTTTTTGGCGCGTGTTCTTCTTCGCCAAAAATTATGAGCGGCAGCGCACCCGTTACGCAAACCACTTATGGCGCTGCAGCAAATTTACCTGCATCGCCCGCAGCAAAATCCGACGTGGTCATGTACGCGCTCGGTTTGCACGGCACGAATTACCAATGGGGCGGCAATACGCCGCAGAGTGGATTCGATTGCAGCGGCTTTGTGCGCCATGTATATAAAGAAGCAGCGGGCATGTTGCTGCCGCGCAGTGCTTACGAGATGAGCCAAAGTGGTAGCTATATCGATTCGTCCAATTTGCAGCCGGGCGACTTGGTATTCTTTAACACCCTGCAACGCGCGTTTTCGCATGTCGGCATTTATGTCGGCGACCATCGTTTTATCCATTCGCCCAGCGCGGGCAAGTCAGTACAGATTTCGCAAATGGGCGACAATTATTGGAAGCTCCGTTTTGAAGGCGGACGCCGCATCGCCACAGCCATACAATAATCCCTTCCGTTTTCCGCCGTTCATAAATCTAAGTCATTCTCTTTCTATGTCAGCCAATTCTGACATGGATCGTTATTCATTACACGAAGTAAATTTATTAACTATATGATTTAATTACCTATTATTTAATTTGCTTTTTTTACGCAAATGATTATAATTCTCATTAACTAAATTATTTACAGGGATTACACCATGCTTAAAAAGCTGCTATTGATTTGTGCATTAAGTGCCGCCGGATTTACCCACGCAGCCGACAACGAAATCGTCGTCTATTCCGCGCGCAACGAGCAATACATCAAACCCTTGTTCGACGCCTACACCAAAGAAACCGGCACGCCGATCAAATTCATCACCGATAAAGAAGGTGTGTTGATGCAGCGGATCAAGGCAGAAGGTGTGAATACGCCAGCGGATATGTTGATGACCGTCGATGCGGGCAATTTGTGGGAAGCCGCAAAAGAAGATTTGCTACGCCCGATTGCCTCGCCTACTCTGCTATCCAATATTCCTGCGTCGCTTCGCGATCCGGCCAATCAATGGTTTGGCTTATCTGTGCGCGCACGCACGATTTTTTATAACACGCAAAAAGTAAAACCGACCGATCTTTCGACTTATGAAGACTTGGGCGACGCTAAATGGAAAGGCCGCTTGTGTTTGCGCACATCGAAAAAAGTCTATAACCAATCGCTGGTCGCGATGTTAATCGCTGAACAAGGTGAAGCGAAAACCGAACAAATCGTCAAATCGTGGATCAATAATCTTGCGACGGACGTATTCCCCGACGACACCAAAATGCTCGAGGCCATCGCCGCAGGACAATGCGATGTCGGCATCGCCAATACGTATTACTACGGACGCTTGATGGCGAAATCACCCACGCTTCCAGTCGGCATTTTCTGGGCCAATCAAAACGGTTCAGGCGTGCATGTGAACGTCTCCGGCGCAGGCATCACCAAACACGCGAAGCACGCCGCCGATGCGCAAAAATTACTTGAATGGTTATCGTCCGACAAAGCGCAAAACCTGTATGCCGATTTGGATTTGGAATTTCCTGCTAACCCGAAAGTAAAACCGGCCGCATCAGTGACCGCTTGGGGCGCATTCAAACCAAATCCGATTAACGTCGCTAAAGCCGGCGAATTACAAGCGACAGCGGTGAAATTGATGGATCGAGCGGGTTACAAATAATTCAATATAATCAAATACTTATGTTAAGAATAAAAAATGTTCACGCAGGCATTACGACATAATGTTGTAACGTCCATTCTTCCCCTAAGCCGCTGGCGCATGCTGGCGGTTTTCATTGCATCGCTCACCGCATTACCGCTGTTGGTGTTGTTCATCTCACTGTTCTCGCAACAATCCGACATCTGGCAACACTTGTATCAATATGTGTTGCCGGAATTATTACTCAATACATTTTGGCTGGTGCTCGGCGTCGCGTTCGGCTCTTGCGTGCTCGGCGTATTGCTTGCATGGCTCACCGTTATGGTAGATTTTCCCGGGCGCAAATTTTTCTCCTGGGCGCTGTTATTGCCGATGGCTTTGCCCGCTTATGTGTTGGCATTTATCGCTATCGGTTTGCTCGATTTCACTGGGCCGCTGCAAACTTTATTGCGTGATTGGTTCGGCAGCAGTGCATGGTTTCCGCGCATCCGCTCGCGCGGCGGAGTCATCGTCGTCATGACCTTGGCGTTTTATCCTTACGTCTATTTGCTCACGCGCAACGCGTTTCTCACCCAAGGCAAAAGCGCGCTCGAAGCCGCACAATCGCTCGGCCTCACACGCTGGCAAGCGTTTTATAAAGTCGCGTTGCCAATGGCGCGCCCTTGGATCGCAGGCGGCGTATTACTGGTGATCATGGAAACCTGCGCCGATTTCGGCACGGTTGCTGCGTTTAATTACGACACGTTTACCACCGCGATTTATAAAACCTGGTACGGCTTATTTTCCTTGCCCGCCGCGTCGCAACTCGCGTCGATATTGGTGCTGATTATTTTGGCTTTGTTACTGATAGAGCAGTTCAGCCGAGGCCGCACGCGTTTTTCCACCAGCGCCAAACAAAGCGCGAGCTTCACGCCACAAGTTTTAACCGGCAAATCACGCTGGTTCGCTTTCGCCTTCTGCGCCTTCATCTGGCTCATCGCCTTCCTGATTCCCGTCGCGCAACTCGCATGGTGGGCTGCGCAACATCTGGCCGACCTGGATACGCGTTACTTCAGTTTTCTCTGGCATTCATTATTACTCGCAGCGATGACCGCCCTGCTCGTCACCTTCTGCGCCCTATTATTAAGTTACGCCAACCGCCGTCACCCCGATCCCTTCATGCGCATCACCACCCGACTCGCCACGCTCGGCTACGCCCTGCCCGGCGCAGTGTTGGCGGTCGGATTTTTCGTCCCCGTCGCGTGGCTGGATAACGCGCTTATCGCCACCATCAAAAATATCACCGGCATCGAAACCAAAGTATTTCTGCAAGGTACTTTACTCATCATGCTTACCGCTTATCTCGTGCGTTTTCTCGCCGTCGGTTTCAACAGCGTCGATGCCGCCATGCAACGCATTACCCCGCACATCGATGACGCTGCGCGCAGCCTCGGCCTCACCCCACGCAGCATGCTCGCGCGCGTACATCTCCCCATGCTGCGCAGCGGGCTCGCCACCGCGATGGCGCTGGTCTTCGTCGATGTCATGAAAGAAATCCCCATCACCCTCATGACGCGCCCATTCGGCTGGGATACACTGGCGGTGAGAATTTATTCGCTGACATCCGAAGGACAATGGGAACAGGCAGCACTGCCTGCTTTGGCTTTGGTGATTGCGGGGATCGTTCCGATTATTTTGCTGGTGAACTATACAGAGAAATAAATACGATTGAGGCTTTTTAAAAACAACCCGTCCCCGCCCTGACCTCCCTCTGCCGCGGGGGTATTTTTGGGCACGGCAAATAGATAGATTTGAACAAAGCAATGGCGTAAGCCTATTATAATTCGTAACCGAATTCATTCACAAAACAACATGCCTTCACCCCTACTCGAACTCCGCGCAATCAGCTTCCAATTCCCCAACCATCGCCCGCTGTTTGAGAATTTTTCTTTGCGTCTCAACAAAGGACAAATTGCCTGTCTGCTCGGCCCATCGGGTTGCGGCAAGACTACCGTGTTGCGTTGTATTTCCGGCTTTGAAAGTATCAGCGCAGGTAAAATTCTACTGAACGATAAAAGCGTCAGCACCGCGCAAAATACCTTGCCGCCCGAGCAACGCAACATCGGTATGGTGTTTCAGGATTACGCTCTTTTCCCACATCTCACGGTCGAAAAGAATATTGCCTTCGGTTTGCGCAAACTTTCTTCAAGCGAACAGCAAATACGCGTCAACGAATTGCTCGATGTCATCGGTCTGAAAAGTTTCGCCGCAAAATTCCCGCATGAATTATCCGGCGGACAGCAACAACGCATCGCCCTCGCCCGTGCGCTGGCGCCGAAGCCGGACGTATTGTTACTGGACGAACCGTTTTCTAATCTCGACGTGGAATTGCGCCAACGCTTGAGTCTGGAAGTGCGCGAGATCCTCAAACAAATGCAAACCACCGCGATACTCGTCACTCACGATCAGCACGAAGCCTTCGCCCTCGCTGACGAAATCGGCGTAATGAACAACGGGCGCATCGAACAATGGGACAACGCCTACAACTTGTATCACCGCCCTGCTACGCGTTTTGTCGCGGACTTTATCGGCGAAGGTGTGTTGTTGAGTGGCCGCATGAAAAACGACAACCAAGTGGAAATGGAGCTCGGCACCTTCAATCTCGAAACCGGCCACGCCATCGCCAGCGGTACTGACGTCGAGGTGTTGTTGCGCCCCGATGACGTATTGCACGACGACGACAGCCCGTTGCAAGCCGAAGTGCTGCACAAAAATTTTCGCGGCGCGGAAATTTTATATACCCTGCGTTTCCCCGGCGGTGGCAAAGCGTATTCCCTCGTGCCCTCGCATCACAACCACGCCCTCGGCTCGCGCATCGGCATACGTTTGGAAATCGATCACGTCATCGCCATCCCGCGCGATGAGCGGCCAATATTCATTAATTAATAATTCAATATAATCAATGGTTAGTATATTTTCCAATAGCCTCATCTCCTGAAGGATTAAAACATAGCGTGCCAGCTCATGCATTTTAAATCCCCCTCAATCCCACTAGTGTCCGGGGAACTGAAGCTTTCCACGAGCAAAGTCCTTTATTGACAACGGTTTCGGGGCGGTTCTCGTTGGTGTCGATTTGAATAGAAAA
>JAYVGF010000230.1:0-3112 GCA_043772415.1 Betaproteobacteria bacterium | reverse complement strand
TAGCGGCGCTTGCAGCGCGACGATGACGAGGAACACATTGCGTAGCGGATATTTGTCCAGCATTCTGCCGACCAATAGTTGCGCCATCGCAGCGAAAAGATAAACGCCCGCAACTAGCGTGCCGATGCAGGTCGTGGTTTGCGTGAGTGCGCGCAGGCGTTCGTCGAACAACTTGGGCATGGAGATGGTGGTGGCGTTGAAAATAATGCCGCCGCAGATGGTCGCGAGCGTTAACACGATAAATATTCTGCGCATGTCGGCGTTGCTCATACTGACGTGTTTGATTGGGCTTTTGTGTAGTGCGGGCAATGTCGAGGGAACGAGGGTGACAAACAGCGCGCCGATGATTAGCGTGATAATCCCCGGCACGATGAAGGCCGCGCGCCAACCGAAAGCATCGCAAAGTATGCCGGTGGCGATGGCGGCGATGGCGACGCCGACGTTGCCATAGACGCCGTTCAAGCCTAGTGTCTTGCCGACTTTATCGGTGTAGCTCACCAGCATGGCGATGCCGACCGGATGATAAATCGCGGCGAAGATGCCGATGAGTGTGAGGCCAACAGCAATGTGCGCAGTCGATTGCGCGAGGCCTGTGAGAATGGCTGACAAACCGGAGCCGAAATAAAACAGCGCCATCATATTGCGCCGGCTCCAGCGGTCGGCGAGCCAACCAGCCGGTAGCGAGCACACGCCGAAGGCGATAAAACCGCCGAGGGACAGCGTTAATAATTCGCTGTAAGTTTTGCCGAACTCCGGCGCCATGGCGATGACGGCGGTGGTGAACACGAGCATGAGCAAGTGATCGAGCGTATGCGCGAGATTGAGGAATAGGCTGAGATGTTTGGGGGCTGTGTTCATTTTTTCTATGTCGTAAGGCGGGGCCTACCCGCCAAAAATAATTAGTGTCGTGCGCAGCGCGCACGTTACATTTTTTTGGGCGGGTAGGATACGCCCTACTTCGCCGTCATTCCCGCGCAGGCAGGAATCTAGCGCTTTTCAATCAGGAAGCTTTTCTTCAAAACATTTTGTCAAAAGTGTTTTTATTCTAGCTGGATTCCCGCCTGCGCGGGAATGACGGGTTGAATTGCATTTCTCTGTGCCTTTGTGCCTCTGTGGTGGATTTTGAATTTGATTCCTGCCAGCGCTGGAATGACGGCGCTTTTAACAAAACATCAAAACGGTTTCGCAATCACCAGCCACACGATCCCCACCAATACCGGCAATGCAGGAATCTCATTCAGCCAGCGATAAAAAACGTGGCTATGTTTGTTTCTATCGCGCTTGAAGTCGAGCATCAACTTGCCGAGATAAATATGATGCGCGACCAAAATCAAAACTAAAAATAATTTCGCATGTAACCAGCCGCCGCGAAAACCGTAACCTAGCCACAGCCACATACCAAAAATAATCGTGAGTATCGCGCTCGGGGTCATGATGCCGAAAAATAATTTGCGTTCCATTATTTTGAAACGCTCGATGCCGATCGTGTCGCTCGCTTGCGCGTGATAGACGTAAAGGCGCGGCAAATAGAATAATCCGGCGTACCAGGCGACCATGAAGACGATGTGGGCAATTTTTATAGTTTGCATAATATTGAATTAAATCAAATACTTACTATTTAAGCAGTCTGCGGCGGATTAACACCAACGCGATGTAATAACCGACTATGCCATAAGCTAACAAGACAAAAACATGCAGCAATATATTCTGCGGCACGTTGCCGATGATGAGTGGGCGCGCTAATTCAATCGCGTGAGTCAGTGGTAAAAATTGCGCGACGGTTTGCAGCACGCCGGGCAATTGATCGACGGGAAAAAACACGCCGCACAATAAGGTCATCGGCGTAATCACCAAAGTAAAGTAGAACATAAAAAAATCATAGCTAGGTGACAGCGCGGTCATGATCAAGCCCATGCCGGAAAAACACATGCCGATCAGCAAGGCCAGCAAGGGTATCCACAACGTCAGCGGTGAATGCGTCAAGCCCAATAGCCAAATCACTATGAGAATCGCGGTGCCGGACAATATGCTTTTGCTCGCCGCCCAGATCCACTCGGCCAACACGACATCGTCCAGCATCAGCGACGCGTTCATAATCGCTTCCCAACTTTTTTGCACATGCATGCGCGAGAAAGCGGAATAGAGTGCCTCGAAACTGGCGCTGTTCATGGTGCTATAGCAAATCGTTCCCGCCGCTAGAAAAGTAATGTAAGGCATGCCGTTGATTTGCGGCAACAGCGCGCCGAGGCCGTAACCCAAGCCAAACATATAGATCATTGGGTCGGCGAGATTGCCGAGTACGGACGGTATGGCGAGTTTTTTCCACACCATATAGTTGCGCCGCCACACCGGCCAGAAGCGCAAACTCAATTGGGGAAAACGATAAAAAGAAGTTTTCATATCAGTCGCGCAACTCGCGGCCGGTGAGTTTGAGAAACACGTCTTCGAGATTCGCAGCGCGATGCAGATAACGCAATTCGGTTTGCGCGGATAAATTATCCAGCAGCAGCTTGGCATCGTGCGCATAACAAAATGCGGTTTCGCCGGTAATTTCCGCACGCTCGGAAATTTGTTTTCCGCTCCGTTCGACCCAATCACCCACGCCTTCGCCATACACTTCTACCACATGCGGCTCGATGTGTTGCGCGATGAGATCGCGCGGCGCGCCGTGCGCGATGGCTTTGCCCTGGTCGAGGATCATCACGCGGCTGCACAGGCGCTCGGCTTCTTCCATGAAATGCGTGGTGAGCAAAATGGTTTTGCCTTGATTCAATAATTTTCTTAAGCGCTCCCAAATCACATGACGTGCTTGCGGGTCGAGCCCCGTCGTCGGCTCGTCGAGAAACACCAGATCGGGATCGTTGATTAATGAACGCGCCAAGGTCAGGCGCCGCTTCATGCCGCCAGAGAGTGTTGCCGTTTTGCTTTTCGCGCGTTGCGTGAGCCCGGCGAATTCGAGTAAACCCGGTATGCGCGAGCGGATTAATTTATCCGGCATACCGAAGTAGCGGCCGAATACGAGCAGATTTTCTTCGACGGAAAAATCCGGATCAAGGCTATCCGTTTGCGGCACCACGCCGACTTTCAAGCGCGCTGGCCGCCCTTCGCGCGG
>JAYVGF010000229.1:0-5033 GCA_043772415.1 Betaproteobacteria bacterium | reverse complement strand
AGTCGCTTTTCTAAACGCACATCTAAACGCTCACGAATTTCGGTCAAGATTATCTTGCGGTGTGCCGGACACATGCTTGTGCTCAAGTGATAGAGCGGGATGTCAGTCTGTTCCTTACATAGGCGATATAAAGTTTGGGCAGCGCTCTTGGTATTGACGATTACCAAACAACTACCGGCGCGCCGCGTCTCCTCCATTGCTAGTGCGGCAATCTCGTCATTTGTCCAACCGCCGGGCTTGCGCCGGTTTTTTACCTCGACCCGTTTCAATTCATCGAATAACTTTTTTACATCAGGCATCAGTTCGTTACCTGCTGGTATCCTGAGCGCGCCTTTCTCGACGTTAACTTGATCGAGTAACGGTTGGGTGGCAGTACACAAGACAACGGTACTCCCGCACTGCTCGACTAAAAAATTGATGGCGTTGTTAAACAGGTGAACGCAGTTAACTGGCAGCGTCTGGATTTCGTCGAAGATCAGCACTGTATTCGCCAGCTGGTGCATGCGACGTGCGCCACGTGTTCCAGCACCAAAAAGAGTTTCCAGCAATTGCACGCTCGTGGTGTAGATGACAGGCGCATCCCAGTTCTCCGCCAAAATTTTCCCACGCCAACTTTGCTCTTCTGGCGTTAGGTTGGAATGGTGTTCGAGAACGACACTGCTTGGTTCTGTTCCTTTAGGTTCCAAAATATTTCGTACCACCTCGGCATTCTGGTCGATGATAGAAGTGAACGGAATGACGTAAATCACTCGATCCATCTTGTGTTGTTTTGCGTGGTGTAGTGCGAAACGCAGACTGGCGAGGGTTTTGCCTCCGCCAGTGGGGACGGTCAGGGTATAGATGCCTTTGTCGCGCGAAGCGGCATTCTTGCAATGATTGGAAATTTCATGTCGAAGGTAATCAATAGGTTCGCTCGGTTGCAGTCCTGCAAGATGCATTTCCAAGCGGTCACGTAAAACGCTCCATTCCGTATATCGGCCATGCGCCCTTAGCTTCGCAGCTTTGGGACTTTCAAAATCCGCTGAATCAACGCGGTCAGCATCAATCAGGCAGCTGAATAAAAAACGAACCAGCAGGCCGAATTGTTGTTGAACCACCGTGCTTTTGTCATTCTTGATTGGGGCGACTCTCACAATCTTTGCAAGTGCGGTCTGCATTGCAGAGAGCATATCCGGCTTGCTGGTGAGTGCCTTTGCTCGTGAAAGGATTGAATCATCTGCATTGGCAAGCGCCTCCTGTAGGTGGGTGCGCTCATTAACCTTATTCATTCGTCTGCCGAATACATCTTCGCCCAAGCTGTTTGTATCAGACGACAGGCAATCAATCAGGCCGGAGTGGTGGGAAGCAATACATAGGGAAAGAATTTGACCAACAATCTGTCCAAGCTGACCCTGTTTCGAGAGTTCTTGCCAAATCAGCTGTGCACCTGCCGTGGAATGGTCAATCTTGCCCTTCAAACCCGCAGCATCAACAAATTCTTCATCCTCGTCCTGATTGAGCAGGCCGACAGCAGACTTGATGTAGGTCTGAAATGCCTGGCTGTATTTTCCTAAGTCATGGAGAAGCCCAATTAGCTCACCTTGGTCTTCGAGATTCAATTTCTTGGCATATAAGTATGACAAATTCGCGACCCCAAGCAGGTGCAGCTTAAGGGTTTGTATTGCATCATCACTTTTTCGATGATGCGCAATGTAATAATCGGAATTGTTCATGATATTGGATACTTATTTTGATGAACTATATTAACTGCCCCGCTGGTTCAAAAAATGAACCACCTCAAAGAATTTTATTTGTAGAGTAATTGCATGTTTTGTATATGATTTTTTACTGCCTGACGAAGCACTGCAGGTAATATAACCTCAACCTCTGCCCCATGTTTGAGAATATCCATTATCAGTTCGCGCGAGTCAGCGTAGGGCAGCTGCAATTCGTAGCGGCCATCGTGAAGAAATTTCCCTATTTGTTGCGGATGCCATTGTTCATCCGCCACCCAGCGCGCACGTTCTGCGCTGAAGCGCAAAACGGCGGTGTCTTTCGGTTTGCCGGAAAAAATGCCGTAACTGCTGGCGAAGTTTTCATCCAGTTCTGTTGCAGGCACGTCGCGGGTTTTTTGCTTGGTTCGCTTTGCTTCTTTGATCCGGTCAATGGCAAAGCTTCTCAGGTCGTTTGCTCGATGACACCAGGCATCGACATACCAGTTATCACGATAATGGATCAGTCGTTGCGGTGAAATGAGTCTCATGGTTTCTTCGTTGCGCCCTCGGCCATGATAAACAATATTTAGTCGTTTGCGTTCCAGCGTCGCTGCGGCGACGGCCTTGAAATTTTCGTATTTTGGTTGGCGCGCCGCCATGCTTAATATGCGCACACGATGCGATACTAGCTTTCCAGACAGGCCATCTTCAGCGAGAATTTTTTCAAATCTATGTTGCAGCGGTTTGAGTAAGTTACCGATGAGTTTCGGTTGAGATGCGGCTAGCAGCTTTTGCACGGTGAGCAACGCCAACAGTTCTTCAGCGCTAAACCAAAAACCGGGAAGATCGAAGTTGAAATCCTTTTTGTAAAAATAACCATTTTTTGCTTTGTCATATTCCAATGGCGCTCTATGGTCGCGTAGCTCTCTAATCAGCCGTTTAACTGTAGAGGTACTGCAATTAATTTTTTCTTCCAGCGCCTTGATGGATACCGGGTGTCGAAAACCAGAGAATGTTTGATGCAGCTCACGCAACTTGTTTACATGCTTCATTTTGCTTTTTCAGGCTCAGATTAGTAGGTTTGAAAATGTAAATAATTGGGAAATATTATACTAACCCATTGTTTGGAATTGTGAATGCGTAGCCGTAACTATTTGAGAAACTATGATCAAGTTGATTACGCCATGGTTCGACAAGCTCACCACGAACTTAATCAACATCTTACCGTTCGTCCTGAGCCTGTCGAAGGACTAAATCAGAGCTTCTTTAGGGATAACAATAAAGTTGTTTTAATTATTTCAATATAGTAAGGGTAATATTTTTAGAAAGGATTGGATATGGCAACGTCAACCATGACCACCAAAGGCCAAGTAACCATCCCGCTTGATGTCAGGCACCGGCTTGGGTTGGATGCGGGCGACCGCATTGAGTTTGTAGAAATAGAAAATGGCGTATTCGCCATCAAGCCGGCCATTGAGGATGTGCGCTCACTCAAGGGATTGCTGCGCAAACCTGCCAAGCCCGTAAGCATCGACGATATGAAAGCTGCAATCCGTTTACGTGGCGCGGGAAAATGATCGGCATCGACACGAATGTGCTGGTGCGCTATATCGCACAGAACGACCCGGCGCAATCACGTCGCGCTACGTCGTTTATTGAAAAAGAATGTAGTCCCGACAAGCCAGGTTTTGTCGGGCTTGTTGTGCTGGTGGAAGTGGTATGGGTTAGCGAAAGCATTTACGCCGCATCCAAGCAGGAAGTGGCTGAGATCGTGCGCAGGGTTTTGAGCATCAAACAACTAGTCATGCAAAACGCCGAAGCCGCTTGGAAGGCGCTGCGACTTTTCGAATCTCATCATGCGGATTTCGCTGATTGCCTCGTGGCATGCTCGGCCGATGCGGCAGGTTGTGAGGGCATCATGACATTTGATAAACAAGCTGCAAAAATGAGTATGACCTTGTTGAAATGAAAGCGTGGTTCCGCGTAAGGCCCGGTTGACTTGTTGAGAATTAAATATATACTTAAAAAGTATATTATTCTGTGAGGCGAAAATGAAAACCGCCAAATTGTTCCAAAACGGCCAAAGCCAGGCCGTGCGTTTGCCGAAGGAATTCCGCTTTGAGGGCGGCGAGGTTTTCATCAAGAAATCGGGTAATGCCGTGGTTCTGATCCCGCTTGTCAATTCGTGGGATTCGTTGGTGGACAGCCTTGACCAATTCAGCGCGGACTTCTTATCCGAGCGCGACCAGCCTGCGCAACAAAAACGGGAAGCCCTGTTCAAATGAAGCTGATGCTTGATACGAATATCTGCGTCGCATTGATCAAAAGTAAGCCGGCCCAGATTTTGCGTCAACTCTTGCCACATCGTGTCGGCGATGTAGGTATTTCATGGGTGACATTGGCTGAGCTGGAATTCGGTGTCGCAAATAGCCAGCAAGTAGAGAAAAACCGTGCAGCGCTGGATGAATTTATCTTGCCGTTGGAAATCGCTTACCCGAATGACAACACGGCCCGGGCTTATGGACACCTGCGCGCTTACTTGCAAAAAAAAGGAACCCCTATCGGTTCACACGACACGATAATCGGTGCTCATGCCTTGGCATTGGGGGTGACCCTGGTCACCAACAAGGTAAGGGAGTTTTCCCGCGTTCCCGGACTTCCAGTCATAGATTGGCTGGCGGAAAAAAAGCGATAAGCCATGGCCACACCTAAAACCCCGCACTTTGACACACTAAGCCTGCACGCAGGCGCGCAGCCTGATCCTGCCACCGGCGCGCGGGCGACGCCGATTTATCAAACTTCGTCTTTTGTGTTTCAGGACTCCGATCACGCGGCGTCGTTGTTTAACATGGAGCGACCCGGGCATGTGTATTCGCGTATTTCCAATCCGACGGTTTCGGTTTTGGAAGAACGCATTGCGGCGCTGGAAGGCGGCGTGGGCGCGATTGCGACGGCGAGCGGGCAGGCGGCTTTGCATCTTGCCATCGTGACGTTGATGGGCGCGGGCTCACATATTGTCGCGTCGCGTTCGCTTTATGGCGGCTCGCATAATTTATTGCATTACACTTTGCCGCGTTTCGGTATCGAGACGACGTTTGTTGATGCACGTGATGTGAATGCGTTTGCTGACGCGATCCGGCCCAATACGAAATTAATATTTGGTGAGACCTTGGGCAATCCTGGCCTCGATGTGCTCGATATTCCGCGCGTCGCGGAAGTGGCGCATAAGGCTGGCATTGCGTTGATGGTTGATTCAACTTTCACGACGCCTTATTTGATGCGGCCTTTCGATCTCGGCGCGGATTTGGTATTTCATTCAGCGACAAAATTTTTGAGCGG
>JAYVGF010000228.1:0-7732 GCA_043772415.1 Betaproteobacteria bacterium | reverse complement strand
GACCAATAAGATTTATGCGGGGATCTATGAAATCGACGGTGCCACAAATAGCGCAACCGCGCTATCTGGTGTAAATGGTATTGTGGTAGGCGTGAACCCGAACACGAATAAAGTGTATTACTCCTACAGCGGCCCCTTGCCCACCGGCGGCGGGGTATCGGTTATCGATGCAAACAATATAGCCGCTGGAGCCGTTGTCGTACCGGCGTGGGGTGGCCCGCGGGGAGTTGGGCTAGACTCTTTCAGTAACAAGCTCTATGCGACCGACGGGCAACTGCGCATATTCGACGGCAGTACGAATACCGTAAGTACCAAAACGATACCGACCGGTGCATTTTCCATGGCCAACAATCCAGTGACCGGCAAAGTCTATGTCACCCCCGATGCGGCCAGCCTTACCGTGACGGACTACACCGTTGTAACCCCGGCGAACGAGCAAGCGGTTCCGCTTGTCGCGGCGATAAATGCGTTGCCTAGCAATCTGTCGCAAACCGGCCGCCCGCTATTCGGCTTCGGTGCGGCGAGCACGTTCTCTCCGACAGCGCCAATCCCACGCAAGGTTTATTACCAGGTGGACAACAAGCAAGGCGCCTGGACTGAAGCGGCCGTTTCTGGGCCCGGCTATGCCGCCACGCTACCGGCGCTGTTACCGGGCGAGCACACCATTTTCGCCTATGCAACCGACGGCCAAGACGCCACGTCGCTCAACACCGTTAGCCAAAGCGCACCACTGACTAGCAACATTGTGGCGTACACCTTTGTTGTGATGAGCGAAGGCCAGCTTGCAGTGACAAACGTGAATGGCGGGAGTAGCCCTGCCGTTGGCGCGGCGTTTAACGTTGTCGTCGAGGCCCGTGACGCGGGCATCGTCTTACCAGTCACCCGCGATACCGTCGTCCAACTGGCGGTTTCCAGCGGCGCCGGTACCTTGGGCGGTACGACGAGCTGCACGATACCTACTGGTAGCACCTTCTGCACCGTAACAGGCGCCACGTATAGCGCGGGTGATACAGGCGTGATCCTTCGCGCCAGCAGCGCCAGCGGCATGGTGCTCGCTAACGCCCTAAGTACGGGGTTCGATGTGATTAAATTAAATCAAACCATTACATTCGGTGCGCTTGGCAGCAAGACCTTCGGCGATCCAACATTCACCGTCGGGGCAACGGCTTCGTCTGCACTCGCCGTTAGCTTCACGTCGCAAACCACCGGCGTTTGTACGATTACCGGAAATACTGTGACAATCGTCACAGCCGGCAGCTGTACTATCCGCGCCAGTCAGGTGGGTAACACGACTTATAACGCAGCGACCGACGTCGATCGAAGCTTCACCATCGCGCAAGTCACACAAGCGATTACCTTCGATCCGCTCGGCGCCAAGACCTTCGGCGACGCAGCAATTACGGTAAGCGCCACTGGCGGAGCCTCCGGCAATCCAGTGGTATTCGCGTCGCAAAATACCAGCGTGTGTACGACCACAGGCAGCAATGGTTCAACCGTCACGATCGTTGGGGCGGGTAGCTGTACCATTCGCGCCAGCCAAGCGGGTAATGCCAATTACAGCGCCGCAGCGAATTCCGACCAAAGCTTTAGCGTCGCGCAAGCGAGCCAGACCATCGCCTTTGCTGCACTGCTCGATAAAATCTTCGGTAATCCGGCATTTGATGTCAGTGCCACGGGCGGTTTGTCCGGTAATCCCGTCACGTTTACCTCGCAAACCGATACGGTATGTACCGTCAGCGGCGCGACGGTGACGATCGTCACCGGTGGCAGTTGCGGCATTCGCGCCAGCCAAATCGGCAGCGCGAATTACTTCGCGGCCGGCGATATCGATCGCGCCTTCACCATTGCCCCGGCAAGCCAAGCGATTAACTTTGGCGCACTTGCTGGCAAGACCTTCGGTGATGCAGCGTTTGATGTTAGCGCAACCGGTGGTGGTTCCGGCAACCCGGTGACCTTCGCCTCGCAGAATACCGGCGTGTGTACGACGACGGGAACCAATGGCGCGACGGTGACGATCTCAACGGCAGGCACCTGTACCATTCGCGCCAGCCAAGCGGGCAACATCAGCTACAGCGCTTCAGCCGACGTCGAGCAAAGCTTCACCGTGACGGCAGCGGGCCAGGCAATTACCTTTGGCACACTCGCTAACAAGGTTCTGGGCGATGCGGCGTTCGATGTCAGCGCAACCGGTGGTGCATCGGGCAATCCGGTGACCTTCGCCTCGCAAAACACCGCAGTGTGTAGCACCGGTGGCACCAATGGCGCGACGGTCACGATCGTAACGGTCGGTACCTGTACCATTCGCGCCAGCCAGACCGGTAACGCCGGTTATGGCGCGGCAACCGACGTCGACCAAAGCTTCACGGTCGCCGCGGCGCCGATCGCCAATAAGAGTGTGGCGATGAGCACCTCGCCGAACCCGCCAGTAGCGGGCCAGCCGGTGATCTTCACCTTCTCTGTCACCGGTAATTCACCGACCGGTACCATCGTCATCAAAGACGGTACCAAGATCGTCGGTACGGTCGACATTATCAACGGCACGGGTGTATTCAACACCACCAACCTCGGCCCAGGCGCCCATAGCCTGACAGCCGAATACGGCGGTGATGCCAACAACCCGGTCGGTGGCTCCGATCCGGCTACGGTAACGATCCCTCCCGGTGGCACGCTCAACCCGGTCAGCGTCGGCTTTAGCCCGAGCGCGCCGGTGGATGACAAAGAAGTCACCCTGAGCGTCAGCGTTGATGGCACCAACCCGACGGGCGAAGTGATCTTCTTTGACGGCACCAAGGAGATTGGTCGTGCGCCGGTGGTGAATGGCAAAGCCGTTCTGAAGGGCTTCCGATTGAACGCAGGCAAACACGACATTAGCGGTCAATATTCGGGCGACACGAATAACGTGGCGACGAAATCGGTTGCGGCGAAAGTCGAGGTTCAATCCTCAGACACCGGTGGTGGTTGTACAATTAACCGCAACGCCGGCTTTGATTGGAGCTTTGTGCTGATGCTGATGTTGGGCGTGGGACTGCGTTTACGTCGTGGTAAGGAGATAGCTGAAGATGCCCATCCTAACTGCCTGGCAGCATAGGCATCGCCAGGAGCCAGTATCTATGCGGGTCCTGGCTTGATGGCTAGTACGTAAAAAAAAGGGCGCTGGTTAGCGCCCTTTTTTCATCGTAGCCCCCCGTGAAGGTGGGGCGCCAATGTCGTTGGTAACGACACAGGATTCCCGCCTTCGCAGGAATGCATGTGGCCTCGGGCTAGGGGCCTTCAGGCTCGGTCTAAGTGAAAAACAGCGATTAGTCACTGAGAAATCACTCGAAATTATTTACATAATAAAAGATAGTTATATTTATGTTTTTACTAATTATTTTAATTTGACAAATTCTAAAAGCATTGCTATTGTCCAAAATTTGCTAAGCCGTGCTTGGGCGCAATGAACCCCGCGTAGTCGGCCAACGAACCCGTTGCTACGCAAGTGGCGGCGGGCTATTTCAAACCCGTGTAATTTCTCAAATAAATTAGGCACCCATTATGACATTTGGCCTTCGGGGCAAGTCTGTTCTTGCGATTCTCGCCGCCTTCTTGATTGCAATTGTTGTCGGCTCCTTCGTAGGCTGGCGAGCCATTGAGTCTGTGCGCGACCATCTCGGGTCGGCATTTGCCCGCAATTTCAATCTGCTATCAAAGCAGCGCATCGTGGCGCCTATCGGAAAAGAACTTGCCTTGTCGCAACGCTTTGCTGACACTGAATCAGGGCGACAGTGGGTACTAGATGAAAACAACACGACAAAACGTGATGCGTTTTTCAAGGAGGCCAAAGGCTTTCAACGTGATTTTCAGGATCATTCCTATTTTTTCATTTCTGCGCTGAGCAACAATCTTTACGCGAACGACAACAAACAGGCATTTAACCCCGCTCCACGCTACACGCTGAGCAAGGAGGACGCGAAGGATGCCTGGTTCCCCATCGTCATGCGCGACTCAGAGGTCTATAACCTGAACGTCGACGTCAACGACAAGTTGAAAGTCACGAACGTATGGATCAACGTCATTATGAAGGACGGCGATCGAAAGATCGGCCTGGCCGGGACAGGGCTCAATTTGACGCACTTTCTAGGGGACTTTATCAACAGCGCGGAGCAAGGCGTCACACCCGTGATTATTGATGCAGAAGGGGCCATCCAGGCACATCCTAACCCGGCACTGATTGCCCTGGGCTCTGGCTCAAAAACGGCCGAATCGGGCAAGACATTTTTCAAACTGCTCTCGGAACAGGATAGCGCCAAAGTCAAAAGTATGATGACGTCAGCCTCCAAAAATCCGGAGGGTGTATTCACCGACTTAGTCACTCAGGACGGTTCACGCAAGCTGCTGGCGCTGTCGTATGAGCCGATTCTGAAGTGGCATTTTCTGACCGTAGTGGATCTTAAAGTGGCGCGGGTTCTGGATCTGAAGCTCTTGCTACCCGTCGCCGCCGCGGTAGGATTATTGTTGCTATTGCTTTCCGGTGCAATTGTTTACGGGATCAATCGCATCGTCCTCGCACCGCTGTTCGCATTGACGAATTCGGCAAAACAGATGGCCGACGGTAATTACTCGGTCAAGCTTCCGCCCGCCGGCAAAGATGAGATCGGACAAATGACCAGCGCTTTCGGCACCATGGTGGAGCAAGTCAAAGCCCATACATTGGGGTTGGAGGAAAAAGTCACCGCGCGCACGCGCGACTTGTCCGAAGCGAATCGAACACTGGCCGATGCGAATAAAAACATCAACGATTCCATCGAATACGCGAGCCTGATTCAGCGCTCCATTCTGCCGGATGAAGCGCTTGCGAAAGCCCTACCGGGGTCTCATTTCGCGCTTTGGATGCCGCGTGACGTGGTAGGGGGCGACTTTCATATTTTCCGGGAACTGCCCGACGGGTTTCTCATCGGCATCGCCGATTGTGCGGGCCATGGCGTCCCCGGCGCGTGCATGACCATGCTCGCCCACGCGATCATCGACCATTGCATAGACAAGACTGGCGGCAGCGACCCGGCGGCGATTATCAAGGCCGTCGATGTCGACTTCCATGCGGCGATTTCCAATATTAATACTGCTGAAAATATCGCGACCAATATGGACCTGGGCCTTGCCTACGTCGAGCGCGCGACGCGGCGCCTGACCTTCTGCGGCGCGAAGATGTCGCTATTCGTGCGACAAGGGTCCAGCGTCATCGAACTGAAAGGTGGGCGACGCCCGGTGGGCAGCCGTCACAGTCTCGACACGAAAACGCATTCGCTCACGCTCGGCAAAGGCGACGCGATCTACCTGACTAGCGATGGCTTCCTAGACCAATCGGGCGGCGACAAAGGTTATGGCTTCGGTGCGCGGCGGTTCACCGAGTTACTGTTGAGCCTTGCCGGTAAAGACACAGGTATGCAGCGGGAGCGCTGCCTCGCGGTTATCACGCAATATCGAAATAACAACGCACAACGCGACGACATTACCGTCGTCGGCTTTCAGCTTCCTACAGGAATACGTAACACCACCCCTATATTGTCGCCCGTGGAGGCACTACATGAGTAATGTTGATCTATTCAACTTGCGCCAATCGTTCGACCGAGAGAATTTTATGCTCTCGTTCAACGGGCCATTTTCCCAGAGTCTGATTGAGGAACTCGGAATAGCGCTGAAAAGTTATCTGGAGGCGGAGAGCACGTCCGCCAGTTCGACCATGGATGTGTTTTCCGTATATATCGAGATGACACAAAACATCCGCAACTACACGGCGGTAAAAAAATACAGCGAAGCAGACGCATCGGGCATCGTCGTCATCGGTCGACGCGACGATGGGCACTACTTCGTATCGGCGGGCAACGTGGTGGAAGAATCCGATGGACAAAAGTTGGTCGAGCGCGTCCGCGCGTTGGCTGGCCTCGATAAGGCGGCGCTTAAAGCGGCGTACAAGGAACAATTGCGTCGTCCGCGCGAAGATGGCGCTGGCACCGGCGGCGGATTGGGATTCATCGACATGGCACGCAAGGCAATCGAACCCATGGTATGCGACTTGCGTCAGACCGATCACGGCCGCTGCTTCTTTAGCTTGCACGTCATGCTCTAACAAGGAATTGACTATGAAAAATTTGAATATCGACGGCACGCAATCGACCCCCGCCATTCGCGCCGACTGGAATGAGGGTGTCCTTGAAATCTCCGGCGATTCCTATCCGGAGAATTCGTTTCAGGTCTACGCGCCGGTTATCAAATGGGTGCAAGATTTTCTGAATACCGCGACCGGTCCGCTTTCGCTACAGTTGAATTTGCTCTACCTCAACACTAGCAGCGTAAAGGTGATGATGGACTTGTTCGACCTTCTGCAAGACGCCCATGGCAATGGCCGCAAAGTCAGCGTTGTTTGGCAATACGATCATGAGAATGAACGGGTAGCTGAGTTGGCGTTGGAGTTCAAAGAGGACTGCGAGTTTCCATTTGACATTCGCGCCAAAGGATAGACATGTCGCACCTACTCGACGCCGAAGCAAAAAGTACTCAAAAGCACCACGCTTCGCGTAACGCTGAGGTTGTTGCGTGTGTCGAAGCAATCCTTGCGCAAGGCGAGCATGCCGACCATCCATTGCGTGCCGTGCTGAAGGAGCTGTACACAACGCATATTCATCAACTGCAGCGTTTAGAGCGCGTGACGCAAATTAGCGATCAGTATCAGATTTCCGCCCACGCAGACAAATCGAGTCTCACGGAACGGTTCGAGAGAAGTTTGAAGCAAATGGAGCGAATCACGCGTATTTCGGATCGCTATCAGAAAATGTTGCAGGATCTTAATTCCGAATTTAAGCGTGCCTCCACCCATGATTACTTGACGGCTCTGCCGAACCGCCGTTTGATAATGGACCGACTACAAGAGGAAGCCGTCCGCTCGCAACGCACCGGCCGTGCATTGTCCGTGGTGATGTCGGACATAGATCATTTCAAATCCATTAACGACATCCATGGCCACGCAGCAGGCGATGCGGTCCTGGTCGCCTACAGCCGCGCGCTCAGTTCGCAATTGCGTCAATACGATCTGATCGCGCGATGGGGCGGTGAAGAATTCCTGTTGCTGCTGCCGGAAACGCCATTGGATACGGCCCTTGTTATTGCCGATCGGCTACGCGTTATTGTGACTGAACTGAGGGTCGAAGTAGCCGACGCCTCAATCACTTTTTCGGCAAGCCTCGGTGTCGCCGAATACCATCCAAAAGAAGATGTCGACCACACCCTAACGCGCGCCGATGATGCCCTCTACGAAGCAAAAAGAGTGGGCCGCAATCAAGTCATCGCGAGCCCCAACCCATAGCGCGTTTGGGCGCGCTGTCAAACGATGTCGGGTTGTGGATCCGATACCGGACGCTCAGGCTAAAAATTTCAACTGACACAATGGGTCGTCGCGAGAAATTCGCGAGTTGTGGCGCGGTGTTCTTACTGAGATTCAATCTTCGGACTCGAGCGTTGCCAATGCAAGTTCGCGAGCAGGCCATTGCACGAAGGGCAATCAACTATCGTTGCAGCCGACCAATTAGAATTTCCCAAAAATATTCGGCAACACCCTCTTGATTTAGCATTCCATGTAGTTCACGACCATGAAACTGCATACCTAGTGTAGTGTCCCTTAAATAACTATACAGAGATTTCGGAGCTTGCTATGATCGGTGGCATGGCGAACACTGGCGTTGCGATCAGGTTACAAGCG
>JAYVGF010000227.1:0-3757 GCA_043772415.1 Betaproteobacteria bacterium | reverse complement strand
CTGCCGGCCTCAAGCTCGATGCACCTTTAACCATCCATCACGAACTTTGCCGCAAAGAATCGGCAGCATTGGCCGACGCGATGGGCAGCGACTCGCTGACGATTGCGTGTACGCAAGAGTCGGCGCTGTTCAACCAAATTTCGATTCACAATAATCGCTCGGACGATTACGAGCCGATACGCTTTGTGAATATCCGCGAGCAGGGCGGTTGGAGCGCAGAAGCCAAAGACGCGACGCCGAAACTGGCCGCGCTGATTGCCGCTGCGACGATGTCCGCGCCCGAATCTGTGTCGAGTGTGTCGTATGAGTCGGATGGCGAATTGCTCATTATCGGTCCGGCCAAAACTGCGCTGGCGTGGGCGGATAAATTGTCGGCGCAAATGGATGTAAACGTATTGCTTACCGACGCAAAAAACACCGAGTTACCGACGGTGCGCAACTATCCGATTTATTCCGGCGAGGTCAATGCGCTCACCGGCTACCTCGGTAATTTCGACGTGAGCTGGCGTCAGGCCAATCCGATTGATCTCGACGCGTGTACGCGTTGCAACGCGTGCATCAAGGCTTGCCCGGAAAATGCGATTGATTTTTCTTATCAAATCGACCTGGATAAATGCAAATCGCATCGCGCCTGCGTAACGGCGTGCGGCGCGATCGGCGCGATTGATTTCAAGCGCGCAGAAACAGCGCGCAACGATAACTTTGATGTCATCCTCGATTTGCGTAGCGAACCGGCATTCAAACAGCATCAACCGCCGCAAGGTTACTTCTGCCCCGGCAATGACGCGGGCAAGTTGGCCGAAGCCTTGCTCGAAATCGTGCAACTCAAAGGCGAATTCGAGAAGCCGAAATATTTCGCTTACAAAGAAAAAATCTGCGCGCACAGCCGCTCGAAAAAAACCGGCTGCACCGCTTGTATCGACGTCTGTTCGACCAAGGCGATTTCGTCCGCCGGTAACAAAGTCAAAGTCGAGCCGCACTTGTGTATGGGCTGCGGCGCGTGCGCGACGGTGTGCCCGTCCGGTGCGATGACTTATCAATTTCCGCGCATGACCGACGTCGGCGCGCGCATGAAAACTCTGTTGCAAACCTACCGCGACGCAGGCGGGCGTGATGCGGCTTTGTTGGTTCACAACGCTGGTACGGGCCGTGTAGCCATCGCCAAACTCGCGCGACGTGGCAAAGGCTTGCCCGCGCGCGTCATCCCGTTGGAAAGTTTCCACATCGCTTCGACCGGCCTCGATATGTTGCTCGGCGCGATTTCGCTCGGCGCGACGCAAGTAGTGGTGTTAACCGGCAACGACGACGCGCCACAATATAAGGTGGCGCTGGAAAAACAAATGCAAATCGGCGCTGCGATTTTGCATGGCATGGGTTACACCGGCGTGCATTTTTCACTCGTAGCGGGCGATGATGTAGCAAAATTGGAAAACGACATTTGGTCGTTGAAACCGGCACAGATTCCCGCGCCCGCTGCGTTCAATTTATTCAACGACAAACGCACCACGCTCGAATTCGCCATCGAGCATTTGCTCAAACACGCCAAAGAAAAGCCGGAACAAATCCCGTTACCAGCAGGCGCGATGTACGGCGGCATCAAAGTCAACAAAGACACTTGCACCTTATGTATGTCCTGCGTTGGCGCGTGTCCCGAGTCGGCCATCATGGATACGCCAGAAACGCCGAAGCTGCGTTTTATCGAGCGCAATTGCGTGCAATGCGGTTTATGCGAAACGACTTGCCCGGAGAAAGCCATTACTTTGGTGCCGCGTCTATTGTTGACTGCTCAATTCAAGCAAGAGCAAGTGCTCAATGAAGCCGAACCGTTTCATTGCATCTCGTGCAACAAGCCATTCGCCACGCGTCAGGTTATCGACAATATGGTGGGCAAGCTCACCGGCCACTCGATGTTCGGCGGAGTAGGCGCATTGAATCGGTTGAAAATGTGCGCCGATTGCCGCGTGGTCGATATGATGAAAAATAAAAACGAAGCCAGCATTTTTGATGTGACGAAAAAATCATGAGCGAACCAATGGAAATTACGCCGGAAGACCAGGCGCGCGCCGGTTGGTATGCGCTGCTGGCGCGCCTGCTCGCCGATGGGCCGGATGAAAAATTATTGCAAGCGATTGCCGGTGCGGATGAAATGATCGGCGCGGACGATGATGCGCCACTGGCCATTGCCTGGGGTAAATTGCAGCAGGCCGCCGCCGTGATGAAGGCCGAGGCCGCGCAAGACGAACACCAAACTTTGTTCGTCGGCGTCGGCGCGTCCGAGGTGTCGCCTTATGGCACGCACTATGCGCAGTACCTTGAGGGCACGCCATTTTTGGTCGCGCTGCGCGGTGAACTGGAGCGGCTGGGCATGGTCAGACATAGTGGATCCAGTCAGTCGGAAGACCATGTGGCGGCGATCATGGATGTGATGCGTTTTCTCGCGGCAGGTGATGCGGAAAATCTCCCTGCAAATGTTGCGTTGCAAGAGAGCTTTTTTAATCAATTTGTAGCATCATGGCAGAATAAGTTTTTTACAGCAGTTGAAGCATCAATGACCGCTAATTTTTACAAGCTTGTGGCACAATTCGCTTTAGTTTTTTTTGCGGCAGAAAAAGAATCGTTCGAGCTTGGCAGTTGATACAGATATAATAATAATTCAATAAAATCAAATACTTACAGTGCATATTCATTCTCAGGAGTTTGACATGAACGCAAACAAACCTAGTACGACGCGTCGTAATTTCCTCTTTGCCTTGGGCGCCGGTAGCGCGGGTGTCGCTGCAGTAGCGATCACCGCGGGCAAGGGTATCCCCGAAGTGAAGACCGCAGAGCAAAAAGCCGCCGAGCAAAAAACCAGCGGTTACCAAGTTACCGAACACAATCTGCACTATTACCGCACCACCCGCATTTAAGCGAGGAGACCATCATGATGCTGACAAAAAAATCCAGTAGCACAAAAGGCAGCGCCAATCGCTTAATGCGCGGCGCTTCGAGCCAAATGAGTTTCGCGGGCGCGAGTTTTTCCAGCGTCGATCGACGTACCTTCCTCAAGCGTTCCGGCTTGGGCATCGGCGTCGGCGCTTTCGCCAGCCAGTTACCTTTCTCTTTCGTCGGCAAAGCGCAAGCGGCCGATGAGAAAAAAGCTGCAGGCGATGTGCAAATCAAAAAGACTATATGTACGCACTGTTCAGTCGGCTGCACCGTTAACGCCGTAGTCGAAAACGGCGTGTGGACGCGCCAGGAACCGGCCTTCGATTCGCCGCTGAATCTGGGCGCGCATTGCGCCAAAGGCGCATCGATCCGCGAACACGGCATGCACCATGATTCACGCCGCCTCAAGACTCCGATGAAATTAGTTGCCGGTAAATGGACCAAGATCACCTGGGATCAAGCAATCAACGAAGTCGGCGACAAGCTGATGGCGCTGAAAAAAGAAAGCGGCCCTGATTCGGTCTATTGGGTCGGTTCTTCCAAGCACAACAACGAGCAAGCGTATTTGATGCGCAAGTTTGTTTCGTTCTTCGGCACCAACAACTGTGACCACCAAGCGCGTATCTGCCACTCGACCACGGTCGCAGGCGTTGCGAATACCTGGGGTTACGGCGCGATGACCAACTCTTATAACGATATGCAAAACTCCAAAGCCATGATGTATATCGGGTCCAACGCGGCGGAGGCGCATCCGGTTTCCATGCTGCACGCGCTGCACGCGAAAGAGAAGGGCGCGAAAATGATCGTGGTCGATCCGCGCTTCACGCGC
>JAYVGF010000226.1:0-4589 GCA_043772415.1 Betaproteobacteria bacterium | reverse complement strand
TACCAATCATGGTTTAGTATTGCATCAGCCGATAGGAGAATGGCAATCGACGCTAAATGTCGCCGGCGAAGTCGGGCTGACTTCCTCCAAAGATATCCTCGAAGCCACGCGCGACGGCACAGGGCCGGAAAAAATTCTGGTGACGCTCGGCTATGCCGGTTGGTCGCCGGGACAACTCGAACATGAAATTCAACTCAATGGTTGGCTGACGGTAAAAGCCAACCCGCAGATTATTTTCGATATGCCGGCAGAAGCACGCTTGCCCGCCGCGATGCAATTACTCGGCTTCGACTTGGCCAATTTATCCGACCAGGCGGGACACGCTTAATGGCGGCCTCAGTCGCGTTTGAACTACCCAAGCACGGCAGCGTGATCTGTTTTGATTTCGGCGAAAAACGTATCGGCGTCGCGGTGGGCGAATTGCATATCAAGATGGCGCATCCTCTAAGCGTTATCGACACCGAAGTAAACGAAAAAAGATTCGACGCGATACAGGATTTCATCACCGAACATCGTCCAGTCTTGTTAGTCGTCGGAATGCCCAGTTACCAAGACGGCGGCGAACACCCCATCGCTAAACTCGCGCGGAAATTTGCCGGCCGTATCGGCGGGCGCTTTAATCTGCGTGTCGTATTGGTCGATGAGCGCTTAAGTTCAGCGTCAGCAGCGACAGCTTTAGACGAAGCCGGCGTGCACGGCAAGCGCCAAAAATTGTATATGGACCAAGTAGCCGCGCAGCAAATCCTGCAAGGATTTTTTAACGACCCGAAAATTATTCAATAAGCGAAAACAATAATGACAGCAGCAACTGTACCCGACGCAGAAATTTTATTGGCGGCTTTAACGCAAAAGATGCAGCCCAGCGTAAATGCCAACACCGCTTTGGTCGGCATCCACACCGGCGGCGTGTGGCTGGCGCAGCGCCTGCATAAAGCATTGAACATTGCGCATCCGCTTGGCAGCCTCAACGTGAGCTTTTATCGCGATGATTTCGGCAAAATCGGCTTGCATGCGCAGACCAAATCTTCCGTGATCCCGTTCGAAGTGGAGGGCCGCGACATCATCGTCATCGACGACGTACTCTACACCGGACGCACCATCCGCGCGGCAATGAACGAACTGTTCGATTACGGCCGACCGGCGTCCATCAAACTCGCGTGTCTGGTTGATCGCGGTGGGCGCGAGTTACCGGTAAGCGCCGATTTTGTCGGCGCGACACTCGCGTTAGCGGCTGACGAAGAATTAGTCCTCGAACAATCGGGCGACAAATTACAACTCCATAAACAGAAAAAAGCGCAAGCGAAGATGTGATGAAAAAATCAATTAAATCAAATAGTTATAACATAACACTCAAGGGGAAAAATCAGCATGACAGCTAACCCCCAACTAAACCAACACGGCGAATTGACGCATTTATTGTCCATCGAAGGACTACCGAAAAAAACGTTGCTGCATATCCTCGATACCGCCCAATCGTTTGTCAGCATCGGCGAACGCGAAGTCAAAAAGGTTCCGCTGTTACGCGGCAAGTCGGTGTTCAATTTATTTTTCGAAAACTCGACGCGCACGCGCACTACCTTTGAAATCGCCGCCAAGCGTCTAAGCGCCGACGTCATCAATCTTAACATCGGCGCGTCTTCCACCAGCAAGGGCGAGACACTGCTCGACACCGTAGATAATTTAGTCGCCATGAACGCCGACATGTTCGTGGTGCGCCACGCGCAAAGCGGCGCGGCGCATCTCATCGCGCGCCATGTCGTGCCGGAGATTCATGTCATCAACGCAGGCGACGGCCGTCACGCGCACCCGACGCAGGGCTTGTTGGACCTATTCACCATCCGTCATTTCAAAAAAGATTTCACCCAGCTACGCGTCGCCATTGTCGGCGACTTGTTGCACTCACGCGTCGCCCGCTCGCTGATTCATGCGCTCACTATTCTCGGCACGCCGGAAGTTCGCGTCATCGGCCCGAAAACTTTGATCCCCGAAGGCGCAGAAAAACTCGGCGTGCAGATTTATCACGACATGGCGAAGGGACTAAAAGACGTCGATGTGGTCGTCATGCTGCGCTTACAAAACGAACGCATGGGCGGCGCGCTATTACCCAGCGCGCAGGAATTTTTTATGAACTATGGTCTCACCGCCGAAAAACTCGCGCTGGCCAAAGCCGACGCCATCGTCATGCACCCCGGCCCGATGAATCGCGGCGTCGAAATCGATTCGTCGGTAGCTGACGGCAGGCAAAGTGTCATCTTGCCGCAAGTGACTTTCGGCATTGGCGTGCGTATGGCGGTGATGAGTATATTGGCGGGGAATTAGTCGGGCATTATTTTCTACGCGGCTTAGCAGCGGACTAAGTTTACTCGGTGGCGAATTAGACAATACTCCTTCCCCCTTGACGGGGGAAGGTTGGGATGGGGGGTGTAAGGTTGAAGGCAGCCCGAGGGTATATTTCATCCGCGTTAAAAAAGTCTCGGCATTTACGCCAAAATATGACCGATGCCGAAAAGAAATTATGGCGAGGATTGAGAAAAGAACAAGTAAACGAATCTAAATTCCGCCGTCAGTTTCCGGTAGGAAAATACATCGTTGATTTTGTTTGCCTTGAAACAAGACTGGTTATTGAAGTGGATGGCGGGCAGCATCAGTGGCAAAACGAGCGTGATGAAATACGCGATAGCTGGCTACAAAGCCAGAATTTCACCGTAGTGAGATTTTGGAATAACGAAGTGCTGGAAAATTTTGACGGCGTGATGGCAAAAATAATGTATGCGATGGAGCAACCAGCCCCCCATCCCAGCCTTCCCCCGCGAGGAGTGAAAGATGAATAAATATTCGGGATTAATTTTGAGGGCTTTATGGAAAAAATAATATATGCGCTGGAGCAACCAGCCTCCCCATCCCAGCCTTCCCCCGCGAGGGGGGAAGGGGCGGGCAATGAATTAGCTGAAGCGGGGGTAATCTCCGCGACAACAGATAGAGCGACGCGATGAAAATCCACATTAAAAATGGCCGCCTCATCGACCCCCAAAATAATATTGATGGTAAGCACGATGTGTTTATCACCGCCGGAAAAATCGTCGCTATAGGTCATGCGCCGAATGGCTTCACGGCCAACAAAATTATTGATGCGACAGATCAAATTATCATTCCAGGTTTAGTCGATCTTGCGGCAAGATTAAGAGAGCCCGGCTACGAATACAAAGTCAAACTCGAATCGGAAATGGCCGCCGCCGCAGCAGGTGGCGTGACGTCGCTGGCGTGCCCGCCTGACACTGATCCGCCTTTGGATGAGCCGGGATTAGTCGAGATGCTGAAGCAGCGCGCCAAGAGTTTGAATCAGTCGCATGTGTATCCTATCGGCGCGCTGACGGTTGGACTGAAGGGCGCGGCGTTGACGGAAATGTCGCAGCTGACTGCCGCCGGTTGCGTCGCGTTTTCGCAAGCTGATGCGCCGATTACCGATACGCAAGTGCTGATGCGCGCAATGGAATACGCGGCTACGTTTGATTATCCGGTGTGGCTGCGTCCGCAGGATGCGCATCTTGCGCGCGGCGGCGTGGCGCACGACGGCGAAGTGGCGACGCGGCTTGGCTTGCCCGGCATTCCTGCTTGTGCGGAAACCATCGCCATCGCGACGATTTTACAACTGGTGAAAAAAACCGGCGCGCGCGTTCATCTGTGCCGTCTATCCACCGCTGCTGGTTTGGATTTGGTGCGCGAAGCGAAAAAACAAAAGCTGCCGGTGACGTGCGACGTGAGCGCGCATCACCTGCATTTATCCGAGATGGATATCGGTTACTTTGACTCGCGTTGTCATCTGACGCCGCCGTTACGCAGCTTGCGCGACCGAGACGGCATCCGTGCAGCGTTAAAAGATGGCACGGCGGATGCGTTGTGTTCCGACCATGCGCCGGTAGATGACGATGCCAAGTTGGTACCGTTCGGCGAAGCAGAATCAGGGGCAACCGGTTTGGAATTATTGTTACCGCTGGCGCTTAAATGGGCGCGCGAAACGGATACGCCGCTTTCTGTGGCGATTGCGGCCGTCACCGCTAAACCCGCGGCAGTGCTCGGCATTGATGCCGGACATTTATCCGTCGGGGCAGCCGCCGACATTTGCATCTTTGAGCCCAACCGATATTGGAAAATTGAACCGGCGGCATTAAAAAGCCAAGGTAAAAATTCGCCCTTCACCGGCTTGGAATTGCAAGGCAAAGTGATCCATACACTGGTCGGTGGTCATAGCGTGTTTGAAATGTGAGGAAATTCATTCGCGTCCCCGCTTCGGCATCGATATAATCATCCACCATTCAATGTATTGTTTATTTTAGAAACCATGAACCCTTTACTCGATTTTTCCGGCTTGCCGCGCTTTACAGATATCAAACCCGAACAGGTTGCCACTGCAGTGGATACTCAGCTGGCCGAAAACTGCGCGCTGATCCAAAAACTGCTCGCTGAAACCACGCAACCGACTTGGCAGAATTTCGCTACGCCGCTGGACGACGCCGGCGAAAAGTTACATCGCTTGTGGGGCACAGTGTCGCATTTGAATGCAGTGATGAATAGTGCGGAATTGCGCGATG
>JAYVGF010000225.1:0-3605 GCA_043772415.1 Betaproteobacteria bacterium | reverse complement strand
GCACCGGCCCGCCGAAATAAACCGGTAGCTCGGCATAATTTTTCTGGTGTAATTCCATACCGATTTGCTCGAACAAACCTTGCAAACTCAGGTCTATCGGTCTATTCACGACGACGCCGAGTGCGCCTTGTTCGCTGTGCTGGCAAATATAGGTAAGGGTCTTGGAAAAATAAGGATCCGTCATCGCGGGCATGGCGATCAGGAAGTGAGCAGTGAGGTCAGTGTTTTGCATGATGTGCAAAGGTGTATTCTAGTCGTAAGTTGCTGTGTTTACAATCAAAATAATAGGTTTCTGTCCATGGCACCACTCTATGATTCGTCTTTATGCTGGTTTCGCCGCGACTTGCGCTGCTACGACCACGCCGCATTGCACCTCGCACTCACCCAGTCGCGCAAGGTGCATTGCGTGTTTGTTTTCGACACGCAAATTCTGGATAAGCTCCCGAGTAAAGCCGACCGGCGGGTGGAATTTATTTGGCATAGCATCGTCGAATTACAGCAAGCGCTGGAAAAAATGGGCGGCGGCTTGATGGTTTTGCATGGCAATGCGGCGGAAGAAATTCCACGGCTCGCACGTGAATTGCGCGTCAGCGCCGTGTTCGTGAATCATGATTATGAACCTCAGGCCATCGCGCGCGATGCGACAGTGGCTGCGTCTTTAGGTGCGAGCAATATTGTTTTTCACAGCAGCAAAGATCAAGTCGTATTTGAAAAATACGAAGTGCTGACGCAGGCCGGCAAACCTTTTACTGTTTTTACGCCGTACAAAAATGCCTGGATAAAACGTTTTACCGAAGACGATGTAGCACCGCATGAAATAGAAAAACACCGACAGCATTTCGCCGCGCTTGGACAAAAAATCACACCTACACTAGAACAAATAGGGTTTGAAAAAACTAATATAATCAAATACATACAATGCGGCATGAGCGGTGCTCAACAATTACTCGCCGACTTTCGTGGACGCATGCAAGACTACAAAAACGCGCGCGATTTTCCGGCTGTGCGCGGCGTGTCGTATCTGTCCGTTCACTTGCGCTTCGGCACCATCTCCATCCGCGAACTGGTGCGCGCCGCGCGCGAACAATCCGGGCGCGGCCCAGAATGCTGGTTGTCAGAACTGATCTGGCGCGAATTTTATTTCAACATCCTGCATCATTTCCCTCACGTCACCCAGCGCGCATTTCGGCCCGAATACGACGCGATCCAATGGGAAAATAACACGGAGCTTTTCGCCGCATGGTGCGAAGGCCGCACTGGATATCCGCTGATCGATGCCGCCATGCGCCAGATCAACCAAACCGGCTATATGCATAACCGCTTACGCATGCTCGTGGCGAGTTTTCTCACTAAGGATTGTCACATCGACTGGCGCTGGGGCGAAAAATATTTCGCTGATAATCTGAATGATTTTGATTTAGCTGCCAATAACGGCGGCTGGCAATGGGCCGCTTCCACCGGCTGCGATGCGCAACCTTATTTCCGTATTTTCAATCCGCTGACACAATCGGAACGCTTCGACGCGGAAGGAAAATTTATCCGCAAATATATACCTGAGCTGGCGAATTGCGACAAAAAACGCATCCATGCGCCGTGGCTGATGACACATTTAGAACAACAGACAGCGGGGGTGATTATCGGAAAAAATTATCCGGCCCCAGTGGTGGATCACGTTACCGCGAGAGAGAAAACCTTGATCTTATTTAGTGCCGTAAAAAATCGCGCAGCGCCTATAGTTTGAACGTGTCACATCAAGCCATATGGTTTCAAAATAAAAAACCCGCAACGCTCGCACGTTGCGGGTTAAACATTCATTTTTTCTATTATTTACATTTACGCTTATTGTTTATTTACCCGCTCCCGAAGCCTGGACTTTACTCACTAACGTATTGAGGTCGGTCCATATTTCGATATCTGCTGCTGCAGGGCCTACCGCTAACGGCTTGAAATCCACCCCAATATCGCAAGTTGCGGCAGGCGCAAGAGTGGCTCCACATACTGCATCAGGACCTCCACTGGCACCAATAATGAACCAGTCAGACTGTAGGCCTGCTGCACGTATGGTAAACAACGACACAGGATCGGCACCGTTATTCTTCAAACGGATAAAATAACGCTCGGACAAAATGCCAACCGTTGTGCCATTCGGATTAAAGTTCAGCTTGCCGCCTAAGTCATCCGCTGGAAGGCCCCCTGCTCTAGTAGTGCTAATGACAAGGTTCGGATTGGCTGTCACTACATTCACTGGCGGCGTACCGGCAGTAATGTTGGCGCTCACCGTTACTTTACGCGGGTTACCATTGAACGCGTCCGTGTCAATCAACAGCACACCCGACTTGGTACCCGTTGATGACGGGAAGGCCGATACGTCAATTTTGCAATTCGAGTTGCTTGCAATTTTAACCCCGATGCAATTATTGGTTTGCGTAAACTCACCGCTTCCCAAAAAGTAAAGACGGTTCACGGTCATTTCAGCACTACCGATATTCTTGATAAAGATTGGTTTGGGTGCCAGATTTGCGTTGCGATTACCCGGTAACGGTGTATCAAAATTACCGTCGCCGAGTGGCAAGTCAGCAATGGCTGTCGTGCTGGCAGCAGCGGCAGTTATCTGAATGGCAGAGCCTAACTTAGCATCGTATGTCACTGTGACTTTTTTGGTGCCGGCATTGCTGACTATATTAATGTCAACAGCTTGAGGGCCTTGATCGTTGCCAGCCGGTTTGACGTTAAATACCACGTCACAGCTTGTTGTGGCGGCAACGGCAACGCCAACCTGGCAAGTACCCCCCTTGGTGAAATCGCTGGCATAAGTACCAGTAATGCTGATCTCGCTAAACGTCAGCGGCGCATCGCCTGAGTTGAACACTTTCAAAGTGTTATCGCCTGAACGGGCATTATAGGCGACCACATTAAAATCAAACTTATCTTGCGACAGACTAATCACCGGCGCCGGCGTAGGGCCTGGTGGGGGAGGAGGAGGGGGCGGTGGCGGTGGTGGAGCCGGTGGTGGGGGCGTTACTGGAACCGTTGCTTCATAGGTCACTTTTACGGCTTTATTCCCGCCATCACTATTAATTGTCAAGTCAACCGCTTGCGAACCAGAATTGTTACCGGTAGGTTTAACGGTAAAGTTTACGTCGCAGGTTTCTGCCGGCTTCAAAAGAGCCGCTGTCAAGCACGAACCGCCGATAAAGAAATCATTGGCAAAAGCACTAAGCGTGATAGGTTTCAAAGTAAGTACGGCGCCGCCCGTATTGCTCACCGTTATTTTACTCTCGGGCGATTGCGTGTCTTGTGCGACTTTACCAAGCGCAATTGAGGTCGGGGTCACACTCAAAAGTGGTGGTGCTGGTGGCGGTGGTGTCGGTACTGGTGAAGGCGCAGCAGAATCACCCCCTCCGCCGCCGCATCCAGCCAAGCTTGCCAAAGCAACGGCAAGCGCTAATTTTGATATTACGTTTGAGCGCATTTTTTTCACCCTTAAAAAATTATCCGAAATTAAAGTCAAAACCATTTACCAATCCATTCAAGCAAAACTTTCAATTTGGCTTGAACGGACAATTAAACTAGGTTGAATTTTCGGCTAATCTGGGTCGGGTTGC
>JAYVGF010000224.1:0-4784 GCA_043772415.1 Betaproteobacteria bacterium | reverse complement strand
GGAAGTCGCCATCCACAATGTCCAAGTGAATGCCATCGCGCAGAACTTCGTCGACAACCCGACTTACTTCCCCGCTGAGGTGCAGGCCAATCCGCGCTTTCAGGAACGCTTGAAACGAGAGGTTCCTCTGGGGCGCCTCGTCGGGGCGGAGGAAGATGTCGAGTTCGCAGCCTATCTCTGCAGTGAGCCGGCCGGTTGTTTTGTTGGCCAAGTCTTCCCCATGTGCGGGGGCTGGGTGCCTCGGTAGTGGATGCAACGCCCAACCCTTCCTTCGTGCGGATCTACCATGGGCAGGCCGCAGAACTCAAACGTTCGACCTCGCTCAATAAATGACCAATTGACATCGGGCGTGCCTTAATTTTGTTACATCAAGACGCTGCTCGTCGATTAATATTAATGGCTTAACGTGTTATCAGCTGCTAACGTTGTCTGATTTAGGAAACGAGATTCACCATGATTAAATTGATCAAGCGGATTCAGCAGTACAACGCAGGGCGTGAGCCAGAGCCAGAGCGGCTTGGTATGAAGTACACAACATGCGCAGCTAGCGTAGCCTGAGTGCAGCATAGCGAAACCCGGGGATAAATCGTTTATGTGCTCCCGAAACTTCCCGGTTTGCGCTACGCTTTATCCAGGCTACACAATTAATCCCCCGCCACCGTCATCTTCTCAATCAATATAGAACCGCATTGCACCGAGCCACGTTTAATAACATCATTGCCGACGGCGACGATTTGTTTGAACATGTCTTTCAAATTTCCTGCGATGGTGATTTCTTCGACAGCGTGTTGTATCTCGCCATTCTTGACCCAATAGCCCGCTGCGCCGCGCGAGTAATCGCCGGTGACCATGTTGACGCCCTGCCCTAATAATTCGGTGACGACCAATCCAGTGCCCATTTTTTTCAGCAGGGCTTTGAAATCTAACTCACTGCTTTGCAGAATCAAATTATGGCTGCCGCCTGCATTGCCGGTGGTTTTCATACCGAGTTTGCGTGCGGAATAGCTGCTGAGGAAATAGCCTTGCACGACGCCGTCCTTGATGACGTCGCGCTCGCTTGTGGCGACGCCCTCGTTGTCGAACGCGCCGCTGGATAAACCTTTTTTGATGAACGGCGATTCGCGTAATTGCACGTTGGGTGAAAAGATGGGTTTGCCTATGCTATCGAGCAGGAAGGAGGATTTGCGGTACAAGCTGCCACCACTCACCGCGTTAACAAAACTGCCGATCAAACCCGACGCAATCGGCGCTTCGAATAAAACGGGAACTTGTTTGGTGCCGATTTTTTTTGCGTTCAATCTTGCGATGGTACGCTCGCCGGTGCGCTTGCCGACGGACTCGGCCGATTCGAGGTCACGGTAATCGCGCGCGGTCGTGTACCAGTAGTCGCGCTGCATGGCATCGTTTTGTTCGGCGATGACCGATGCGCCGATGTCATGACGCGAGCCGGGATACCCGTTGATGAAACCTTGCGAGTTGGCGTAAATGAATGCGGATTCATTAGTGGAGACCGATGCGCCTTCGGAATTGGTGATGCGCTTATCTACAGCCATTGCCGCTGCTTCGCAACGCTTGGCCATTTCTATTGCCTCTTCCACCGTCAACGACCACGGGTAGTACAAGTCGAGTTCGGGCAATTCGCCATGAAATAATAATTTCTCTTCCGGTAAGCCGGAGAATTCATCCGCAGCAGTAAATTTGGCGATGGTGCAGGCCGCCTTGACCGTGTCGGCTATGCCGAGGGCGGAAAAATCCGACGTGCTGGCGTTGCCGCGATGTTTGCCGAAATAGACCGTAACGCCCAAGCCTTTGTCGCGCGTGTATTCGATGGTTTCCACTTCGCCCATGCGCACATTCACATGTTGGCCTATGCCTTGGCTTACCTCGGCCTCGGCGGCGCTGGCGCCCTGTTCGCGGGCGTGGCGTAGCATGTCTTGCGCGATTTGTCGGAGGTCGGCGTCGGAATGGGAGAACTGGCTGGACATGAATTGCTCTTTAGCGTGGTAATTGTAATATCATAACATTTTGACGCTACAGACTTAGCCATGACTGAACACGAAGACCACTCCATCGCCGACAACGAAATCGTCAGCAAAACGCAAAAAAAACAGCAAATGCAGGATTTGCAGGCGCTGGGCGAGGCGTTAATCAAACTGCCTGCCGACAAACTCAATGAACTCGACTTGCCGGAAAAATTGCTCAGCGCCATCACCGAAGCCAAACGCATCACCAAACACGGCGCGCTGAATCGGCAGGAACAATATATCGGCAAGTTGATGCGCGGCATCGATGCCGAACCGATACGCGCGAAAATGATAGCCTGGGGCGATAAGACGGGACGCGAACAAGCGTTGTTTCATTTGGCCGAACGCTGGCGCGATAAGTTGCTCGATAATGATGACGCGTTTACGCAATTCTCTGACGATTATCCGAAAGCGAATTTGCAGCAAATCAGAACGCTGTTACGCGCTTCGCGTCACGAAATTGAAACCAAACGGCCGCTGACGAATTTCCGTAACTTGTTCCGCGAGCTGCTCGCGACAGTGACAAAATATTCATTATAATCAAATACTTACATTCATGACTTCTTCGACAGATTTCGACAATATCACTATAGGTTTAGTCACTATCAGCGACCGCGCATCCAAAGGTATTTATCAGGATGAAGGCATTCCCGCGCTGGATGCGTGGCTGAAAAGCGTAATGAAGAATCCGATGCTCATCGTCACGCGCATCATCCCGGATGAACAACCGTTGATCGAAGCCACGCTAAAAGAATTGTGCGACGTAGAAAAATGTTCGCTCGTGTTAACCACCGGCGGCACCGGCCCCGCGCCGCGCGACGTGACACCCGAAGCGACCCTCGCCGTCGCGACGCGCGAGATGCCCGGCTTCGGTGAACTCATGCGCATGAATAATTTGAAATACACCCCGACCGCGATCTTGTCGCGCCAAACCGCCGTGATACGCGGGCAAAGTTTTATCATCAACTTGCCCGGTCAACCGAAGGCGATCAAAGAAACTTTAGACGGTATTTTCGCCGCCGTGCCTTACTGCGTCGATCTAGTCGGCGGGCCTTATATTGAAACCCACGAAGAATTAATCAAGGCGCATCGGCCCAAGTCGGCCATCCGCGGGCCGCGCATATAGGGAGCGCCGCACGCACGTTTGACGCTATTGATAATGGCATGATTGGCTGATGCGCCGCAACGCGTCCGCACAGGGCACCTTACAGATTAATACTCAATAGCGCATTGATCAATAGCCGCCGACGGATATTGCGTGGATGTTGGACGCGCGTTTAGTTTTTTGTTCGCTGGGCAAAAGACTTTCAATTAACGCAACAGGTTCATCGTCCAACCAATCTATCTCGCCGAGTACTCGATGAGTGATTTTGCCGTCGGTACCGACTATGAAAGTGGCGGGGATGCCATACACTTTCCATGCCGCTTTGACGTCTTCTTCAGTATCCACCAGCACGGGAAATTTGATGCGCAAATCCTGCGCAAACTTGCTCACCTTGGATTCGCTTTCACCGGTATTGACGGCGATGACTTCCAGACCTCTGCCGCGAAAACGTTCACGCAATTTTTGCAGCGAGGGCATTTCTTCGACACAAGGACTGCACCACGTCGCCATAAAATTGACGATGACAACTTTGCCGCGATAGTCGTTGAGATTGCGCGCTTTACCTTCGGTGTCTTTGAGTGCGAGCGACGGTGTGGGGCCGCTCCACGTTCTAAAGCGCGAGGCTTCCTGCGCCGAGGAGAAATTGGCGCAGGAAAGCAACACCATCAATGGTAGAAATTTCAATATATTCAAACACTTATTAAACAATGATTTCACGCGAGGTCATTTCATATTTGAACGCGTCGGCGTCGAGGCAATCGCGTCGGCCTTCCGTGGTTTCGCATTGCGGATACATGAGAAAGCCGATCGGTTTTTTATCCGAGCCGGGCAACTTCACGTCGTAGGCATTGTTATACGCCAGCCAATTCATTTCCCAATTGCCGAATAAAAATTTGCGCGCAGCGATAACTTTCTCGTGTGTCGCGGGCAAACCGCCGTCTTCTTCCAGCATGACTTTGCGCACATCAGCCGGGTCAACCGGTATCCAGCCCAAGCCCGCTGCGTAAAATTCTGCGCGGCAGTGTTGCGCCTTAGTGATCGCGCCGCTTTTGCCTAGGCTCTTGTATCCGTTTTTTGAATCGGCTACGCGCACACCATACACATCGCGCGCGGGTACACCGGATGCGCGCGCCAGGGCGACGAACAACGCGTTGATGTCGGCGCACTTGCCACCCATGCTGTTAGTCTCAAGCATGTATTTAATATCGCCCACACCGCAGCCGCGTGTTTTCGGGTCGCGGAAAGTGTTATCGACGATCCAGTTGTAAATCGCGCGCGCTTTTTCTACGTCGCCCGTCACACCTGCAGTAATTTTATCAGCGGTGGCTTTGACTATTCCGTCGGTCGGTTTAAGTTCAGTAGCTTGGACAAAACGCGACATATCTTCGTTTGTATTACTTTGCGTTGCGGCAAAATCAGTGAACCGATCCATCGTGGCAAAACGGCTTTTCAACTCCAACACAGGCTTAGCACCATCGGCAAACTCGGCGGACACAATGCCAGCATTTTGCAGTGGGTTATTCACCACTTGCACTTTGCCGCCCTCGGCGTGCCATTGGTTACCGAGGGATTTTTGGTAATGGGTGTCGTTGATCAAGGGCAACGGCAGCCATACTTTCGTCATCCCGACCGGCTTCAATACCTCAACGCGCGTA
>JAYVGF010000223.1:0-8535 GCA_043772415.1 Betaproteobacteria bacterium | reverse complement strand
TAATTATTTATTTGCTGCAATCCACGCTGGTATTGCTGGGGTTTGCTTTGCGGTATCGTTCCGACTGGCTGGTGTTGGTTGTCTATCTGCTCATTTGTGCCAGCGTATTGTATTTTTTCCGTTGGGCTTGGAGGAGTGGTTGGCGCTTCAAGAGTCGTAGCGAAGGCGAGAGCGGTAAATTTCTCGCAAACCGTATTCAGTGGATACAGGCATCAGGCGGCATGGAACGGATGACTATGCGCGCTGTATTGTTTTGTGTGTGCGCGTATATGGGGTTTTCTCTGCTGACAACGCCACGAGTGTCCTCTGACATTATGGCCTTATGTCTGGTTATGTTAGCTGTACACCTGACTTTTTTGATAACCCGGCGCGACCTGCCCTTCGCTTCCGCTGAGCGCGGAGCGCTTTACGTGATGAGCGTGTTGGCGATTTATCTAATGCAGCCTCTGGTGCATTCGCCATCCGTTAGCAAGACGCTGGACAATGCTTTTTTCGTCATGCTGGCCGGCATGATATTCCTGGGTATTCATTACGCGCAAAAAAATAAATTTGAAATTACCACGTTGGATTTTTTGGTGATATTCATGGCCATCGCATTGCCAGCATTATCAGGTTTACTTGCGCAGCACAGCGGCTATGCGGTAATCATGCTTAAAGTGATCGTTCTGTTTTACGCCGTTGAGTTGGTGTTGAATCGCATGACGCAGGGCTGGATGATGTTGCGCATTGGCATGTCGTTTATGCTTATAGTGCTGGCCGCGCGCACCATGTTGTAGGCGGAAAATATGCATGCATATGTATTTAATTTAAAAAAAGCTTTTTGCTTAGCTGCATTGCGCAAGCGACATTATGTTTTGTTGTTTGCTGCGCTGTTGGGCCCTGTCGCCTGCGTCAACCAGGCCGACAGAGAAGCGTACTACATGAATTTGGCCAAGGCAGAAATAGAAAAAAACCAGCCGGACTCGGCCATTGAACTGCTTAGCAATGTCCTTCAAATCAATGGCGCCAATTACGAAGCCTATTACAAGCTCGGCCAGATACACGAATCACGCCAACAGTACCGCAGCGCCATAGAAAACTACACCCGCGCCCTGGAGCAAAAGCCAAATTTTGCTCCGGCAAAAACCCATTTAGCGCGCATGCATTTAATGCCCGGCCAAGCGCCCAAAGGTATGGAAAAAGCCGCCGCCATACTCAAATCAGCCCCTAATGATTTGTCAGCAAAAACCGTAATGGCAGAAGTGACGGCCCGCACGGGCAATTTGGGCAAAGCCATCGCTGATCTTGAGACTGCCCGAAAAAATGGCGCGGTCTCTTTGGATTTATACAAAGAGCTCTCGAGCCTTTATTTGCGGCAAGCTAATTTGTCGCAAGCTGAGCAAATGCTTATAGAAAGCCTTCAGCATTTTCCGCAAAGCCCCGTTTTACACGCTTATTTAGCGCAAGCTTATTTGCAAGGCGATAATCCCTTGAAAGCCGAGGCGCCGCTACAAGCGGTGATTACGCTTGAGCCCGAAGACTTTGCCCATCAGGCAAAACTGGCATCGTATTATGTAACGATGGGGCAAGAGCAAAAAGCGGAAGACCTATTGCGCAAGAGCCTACAAAGCAACGCGAACGACATCAAACGCGTATTAGCGTTAAAGGAATTTTTGCTGAGATATCGTTCGCCTGAGTCTGCGGAGGCAGAGCTGCAAGGACATATTCAAGCGTCGCCTAAAGCCTATGCCGTGCGTTTTGCCCTCGCTGATCTTTATGAAGAAACGGACCTGCAGGAAAAGGCTGAACGGATTTATCAAGATATTATCGCGCAGAATTTTAGTGAGGCTGAAAATGAAAAAGCACATAACCGTCTGGCAAAGATGTACGCCGGGCTGGGCAAGGCAAGTGCGGCGAAAACCCATGTGAGTGAAGCATTAAAATTCAGTCGCGACAGTACTGATGCGTTAGTGACGCGCGGCAAGTTGGCCTTGGAAGCGGGCGATTGGGAGCGTGCAGTCGTCGATTTTCGCACTTGCCTGAAACATCAACCGAGCTCACTGGAATACGTTGGGTTGTTAGCGCGCGCGCACATGCTGAATAAACAACCCGGCATGGCTCGAGAATTATTATTTCAAGCAGCGAAAAATAATCAGGACAATTTGCCGATTCGCACCCTGTTGGCCGAATCGCTGGTTCAGATGCGGGATTACAAAACCGCATTGGAAGAAGTGCATGAGCAAATAAAAACCTTCCCATTCGATACAAAGCCGCGCCGTTTGCTCGAAGATATTTTGCTGGCGAAGCGTACGTTGCCGGGCGCCGATGTAGTGAGCAGTAATGCTGAAGGCGCAATGCCGTCTGCCGCGATTCCGGTCTATCGCCAGGCCAGCCAGTATTTGATGGATAAAAAATACTCCGAAGCGTCTGGTGAATATCAAAAAGCGTTACGTATGGCACCCACCGCTATAGAGCCGTTAATTGGTTTAGTGGACGCTTATTTAGCGCTAGGCAGGCCCGATATGGCGCTAACCAAGGTGAAAGCGCAATTCCACATCGACTCCCCCACTTTGCATCAAGCATATTATTTGTTAGGCCAAATTTATGCCGGTCAAAACAATCAGACCGAGGCAGTCAGAGCGTATCGTCGCGCGTTGGATATCAATGCTTCGTGGGAAGCGCCTTATTTAGCATTGGCACAAATTTTCCAGACGCAGGGCGATAACAAACAGGCGCAATCGATACTGGAACGCGGTGCCAAAATTGTGCCGCAAAGCCAGACCATTATGTTACATCTAGCGATTATGCTGGAGGCGAATCGATCGTATGACCGCGCAATCGCGATGTACGAACGCCTGCTTCAGGATTATCCGGATCTCGACGCAGCGGCGAATAATGTAGCCGTGCTATTGCTTGAGCGGCGCGGTGACAAAACCAGCCTCGAACGCGCGCTGAACCTCGCGCGCCGTTTTCAGCATGCCAAGCAACCGGCCTATTTGGATACGCTGGGTTGGGCGTTGGTGAAAAATCAGCAGAGCAATAGAGGGCTGCCCTATTTAGAAAAAGCCTTGGTGGCGGAGCCCGAGGCAGCGTCCTATCACTACCATGCAGGGGTGGCGTATATAGCCATCGGCAATAAGGAGCAAGCGAAGACGCATCTACTCAAGTCACTTGCTGCCGGGACAGATTTTCCCGGACGGGACCAGGTTAAAAATGTAGCAGCGAGACTTTAATACGGGAAAAACTTCCCATTATCAACGACTTTATCTACGTAGTTAGGGGTAACCCCTATCCCAAAATAAAGCGTACACCCCATGCTCTTTCGGAGTGTCACCGCCTACACTGAATTCATAATAACTCGCTGACAAAATCGAAAGCCGACAAGCGTTTTCGATTTGATGCGAACCGGATTCAATTGGGATGTTCATGTTCAAAACGCTTATCGTCGAAGACAACTCTGCTTTCAGGCAATCCCTGAGCGCGATGCTTAACTCGCGTTTCCCCGACATGATGTTGGTTGAGGTGGATAGCGGTGACGAAGCCTTAAAACAAATGGATAAGTTGCATCCCGACCTGGTTTTCATGGACGTCAAATTGCCGAATGCTAACGGCCTCGATTTGACAAAAATCATTAAAGCGGAACATGCCGGCACCACGGTAGTGGTGATGACCAGCTCGGATTTGCCAGAATATCGCCAAGCGGCCTTTCTTTGCGGCGCCAGTTATTTTGTCTCCAAAAGCGCCACCACCGAAGCACAAATTTTTTCCGTGGTGGAGTCCGTTCGACACGATGCGGAATACCTGTCTGCCGTCAGCCGTCCGATCTGAAACCTAACCAAAACACAACTATTTGAATTAATTGAATTTTTAAGCCTCCTTTTCAGGGGGCTTTTTTATTGCTTTTGCGCCGATGTGATTTGATTCATAGTATGACCTCTGAGCCGGGAGTAATCTAACTATTGATGATTACCTCTACCTCGCAATTTATCGGTATGGGTAAGCCCTTTAGTGGCCAATCAACGGCGCAATATTACCAATGGGTTTTTCGCCATTTTGTAAAACACCCATTGGTAACGATTATGGAACATGAACATGGCAAAAACGCTAGATATCACAGTGACAAATCCCCCTGCTTCCAAGAATGGCGCGGACGTTGAACACCTGATCGCCCAGGCCAAGCTCGAATGGGAATCGACTGCGGATTCACTGCCGCAAATGGTTTTTCTTCTGGATGAAAAGACTCAAGTGATACGCGCAAACCGCACGGTTGAGCGTTGGGGTATAGGTCGCGTGGCCGACATCAAAGGCCGTTGCCTGCACGAACTGATGCATCCGTCCTGCAACAAAGACAATTGTTATTTGCTCAGTTTTCTCGAGCGCGCGGCGCAGGAACTGACATTCAAGCAATTCGCCGAATGCGAAGCCGAAGACAGCGTACTCAAACGCTATTTGCAAATCCAGTTGCGCACCAGTCATTCGCACAATGGTCGTCAAACAGGCATCGCAGGGCCTACCGTTGCCGTGGTGCATGACATTACGGACATCAAGCATACCGAAGAAGTGTTGAAAAAATTTAACGAAGAACTCGAACAGCGAGTGGAGTCGCGCACCTCGGAACTGGTGCGCGCTAATACTATGCTCAAGTGGGAAATGGAAGAACGCAAACGCGCCGAAAGCGTGTTACGCGATTCGGAGAAAAAACTGCGCGTGTTATCAGCTGAATTGCTGGCAACGGAAGAAAAAGAACGCAAGCGTATCGCATCGGAATTGCACGATGGCATCGGCCAGACGTTGAGCGCGGTGAAATTCAATGTGGAAAACGCCGTGCGTATTCTGGGCGAAAAAAATACCATTGATCTGCAGCCGTTGGCGCTGGTAGTGAAACGCATACAGGGTGCGATTGAAGAAGTGCGTAATATTTCCATGAACCTGCGTCCCACCACGCTGGATGACCTGGGCATATTGCCGACTATTGCCTGGTTTATGCGTGAATATGCCAGCACCTACCAGCACATCAAGGTGGAAAAAAATATTACCGTTGACGAAGAAGATGTACCGAACGAGCTCAAGACAGTCATCTTTCGCATCATGCAAGAGGCCATGAACAATATCGCCAAGCACGCTGGGGCCAGCATGATCCTGATCGGCCTGACCAAAACCAATGATGTGATGGAACTGACCATCAACGACAATGGTACGGGCTTCAAGCCGGAAGAAATACGCACCCGTGCCGGCTCGCATCGCGGATTCGGTTTGGCGATCATGAAAGAGCGTGCTGAAATGTCCGGAGGCTCTTACGTATTGCAATCAGGCAAAGGTATGGGTACGCGCATACGTGCGGCTTGGGCCTATTGCGGCCCCGATCCCACGGCACGGAAAAGCCTGGTCAAGCGACCGGCATAGCGGATTGAGCTTTACCAAAGTAAACGGGCGCCGCAGCGCCCGTTTTTTATTGGAAATAAAAACTAACTTAGTGTTGCACCAATCCCTTTTCGATGGCGAACGAAGTGAGAGCTGACACATTATGCAAATCCAGTTTGCGCATCAGGTTGGAACGATGTTTTTCTACTGTCTTGACCGACAAACATAAATATTCGGCGATGAGTTTATTGGTCCGACCTTCAGCAATCAACTTGAGCACTTCGCGCTCGCGGTGAGTAAGTGAATCCCACGACGTGCCGCCTTTGCCGCCTTTGGACGGATCAAGAAAGCCATTGACGATTTTTTCCGAAATCGCCGGGCTCAAATACTTTTTGCCATTGAGGACGCTTTTCACCGCCATCATCAATTCTGAATAGGTGGCATCTTTCAGTACGTAACCATCGGCACCGGCAGCCAATGTTTCGCGGATATATTCTTCCGTTTTATGCACGGTGAGCGCCAGGATGCGCACTTCCGGATTGCGTTTTTTGATTTCCACCATGGCTTCAATACCGTTGGTGCCGGGCATGGAAATATCCATCATCATTAAATCCGGAACCAGTGATGCAGCGAGTTTGATCGCGTCGCGGCCGTTGGAAGCCTCGGCAACCACTTCGATATCGGGATCGGCCGAGACCAGCGCGCGCAAACCTTCGCGCAAAATTGTATGATCTTCGGCTATCACTATGCGTTGCTTCATTATGAACTCCCTGTTAGCGCGATTCAAAATCGAGTGCTGAATGATGATTTATCGGAGGCGGCATTAAATCCGAGATTTCATCTAAATGCCTATAATCTTTAGGAGGGCAAAATACGCAAACCTATTATGAATAACAGTGTAGCCATTTTAGGGAAAATAGCTGTACCTTGAACCCCGCAAACACTAATGGGGTAAACACTGTATTTTTGGAGTATGAAAGTTAATTGAGCTTAGCGGAATAAAATATATTATTCAATGAATTACCGCATACATTAGCCATGCTTGACTAGGCAGTCCATGAATTAGTAACGACTACTATCTGAGATAGGGTGTCGTAGCTATTGCTTTTGACGGCGTCACCGGTTACTTTCGCGCACCAGTTTTATCAACAGTAGCAACAAATACTTTGAAATGCATGGCGTCCATTATTGACGACCTAACGGAGTCACCATGACGCCGGATTTTAGCAATGACAAGCGTTTCGGCAATATGGTATTAGACGCTTCGGCACGCTTTGGCAAGGGTAAAACCGATTTTCTGGATTTTGAAAAGACTTTCGACAAAGAAAACTTCAAAGATTAGCGCATCAACACAGGACTGAAGATCGAGCTTTGATAATGATATAACTATATGATTACATTGGTATGTTTGGCGCGCCCGACAGGAGTCGAACCTGTGACCTTTGGTTTCGGAAACCAACACTCTATCCAACTGAGCTACGGGCGCGGAGACGTATAATAGTGATGCTGGAATAATACCGCTCAAGCATAACGAATTTTTTGCTGTCCGTCGAACGCATGCTTCCTTAGCTGATTGGTTTTTTGCAATATCACTGCGTATTAATCAGGCGCTATTTATTGTGCTCCCAAACGCAATGAAATGAAGCGGATGCCTTAAGAGGCATAAGGTAAAGTGCTTATAGCGATAGATTACCTGACTCGATATACTCGCAGCCGAAGTGAATACAGGTGTTGCCGACGCTCTCTGAAGTTTGGCTGCAAATGCATGTATTCAGCCGCAAGCTCTGCTGAGGGAAATACTGAATGAGAAAAAGTATGATTCAAGTCTTCGCATACAAATGGAAGGCGGTGCTGTTGTTGATTGTGCGCGATGCGTATCAGCGAGGATCATTTGTTTATTGATCCCGCGCGCGTTGCAGACGGAGCCACATTTCGAGCAGATATTTGTATCGTGGGGGCTGGTGCTGCAGGATTGGCGCTTGCCGTTTCACTCGCCCGAAAAAACGGTTCGATTATTTGTATCGAGAGCGGCGATTTTGATCCTCGCGAGGATATTCAGGCGTTGAATCATGTAGAAATGAGCGGCCTGGATCATCCAAGCAGCATGCAGGGACGTTTTCGTATCTTCGGCGGAACCACCACCAAATGGGGCGGCCAGATGCTCCCGTTGGATCGAGTCGATTTTGACGACAAGCCCTGGCAACAACTCCCAAGCTGGCCACTCAATTACGACAGGCTTATTCCGTATTATGAAGAAGCATTGAAGCTGACCGGCTTGGCGAATGTGTTGCGTAGCGATGATGAAGTTTGGGGTGCATTGCGATTGCCTAAGCCCACGCTTGAGCCGCATGTGGAAGTTTTTCTGTCACGCTGGCTGCCAGAACCGAAATTTAATGTCTGGTTTGGGCCTGAGGTTCGAAGCCGCGAAAACCTTTCCGTGTTGAGAGCCTTTAGTGCAGTAGGATTTCAAGGCAACAACAACCATATCAAAACTCTACAGTGCGCCTCGCTGGATGGCCGTCGTGTGACCATTGAAGCGCAAGAGTTTGTGCTATGCATGGGGGGAATTGAAACCGCGCGTTTCCTGCTTTCCGATTACGCCGATGGCGCAAAGACGCCTTGGGCAGAAAATCGCATGATCGGTAAATGCTTTGCCGATCATCCCGCTCTTCGAGTCGGCCGTTTTATTCCTACTTCTTTAAAACGATTTCATCAAATGTTCGACAACATTTATTTGAAAGGTCTCAAGTACGAACCCAGGATGCGGCTGAATCCTCGATTATTGTTATCGCAACAGTCCGCAAATATCGGCGGAATGTTTTTATTTGAATCAAGGCATAGGGACACTATTTCTGCCTTCGTGTCTTTTATTAAGAGTGTTATTGCCGGCCGCCCCACTTGGCAAGGTATGCGCGCAGCTCTAGGCGCTTGGGCCGCGCTTCCGGAAATTCTGCAAAAGGCGTGGCATTACAATGTTCATAATCGTACCTCTTACCCAAAGGATACGGCCATCTACTTATCCGTATCGGTCGAGCAGCCGCCCAATAAAGAAAGCAGTATTATTCTTTCGGATAAGCGAGATGCGCTAGGGCAAAAGACTGCCGTTATGGACTGGCGAATCGGAGCGCCTGAGGTCGAGGCGATGCAACTTTTTATTTCCGAATTTTCTGCGGCGATGGAAGATGCCAAGCTGGG
>JAYVGF010000222.1:0-8585 GCA_043772415.1 Betaproteobacteria bacterium | reverse complement strand
TAGGGGGCATGATGGACATGGCAGACAAAAAGTTCGGCATGGTCGCTGTGCTGATCAACAACGCCGGTATTCAACCTGTGGCATCGGTAGATGAGTTTGCGCCGCAAAAAATGGGATGCCATTATCGCCATCAATCTGAGTTCGGCATTCCACACCACGCGACTTGCGCTGCCACGCACGAAAGCCAACAAGTGGGGACGCGTGATCAACATCGCATCTGCTCACGCGCTGGTAGCATCGCCGTTCATATCCGCTTACGTTGCCTCCAAACACGGCATCGCCGGCTTCAATAAAACCGTCGCGCTGGAGGTGGCGGAAACCGTCATTGCCGTCATTGCCATTTGTCCGCGTTAGGTGTTGACGCCGCTGGTGGAAAAACAGGTTCCCGATACCGCCATGGCGCGCGGCATAACCGAAGAGCAGGTGGTCGCGATGTGCGTCTCGCCTAGCAACCGACCAAGCAATTCGTCACAGTGGAGCAGGTGACAGCGCTGACGGTGTTTCTAGGCGGCGATGACGCAGCATCGATTACCGGTGCGTGTGGCTGATTGAGGGCAGTTGGACTGCCCAATAGATTTGACTAACCATATAGAGAAAATCGTGGCTCTAGCCGCTAAAAAACAAGCTGCAAGAAAAAAGGACAGTCAAAAAAACCCTCCTTACGTTGCGACGGATTTGCCCGGCCAGGTTACGCTGGTGTTGCAAGGTGGCGGCGCGCTCGGCGCTTATCAGGTTGGCGTGTACCAGGCTATGCACGAAGCGGGCATAGAGCCGGAGTGGGTAATCGGCACCTCCATCGGCGCCATCAACGGAGCGATTATCGCGGGCAACCCGCCTGAGAAGCGCTTGCAACAGCTGACGCGTTTCTGGCATCTAATGCAACACCAGCACGCCAATGGATTCAGCCTTCCATGGTTGCCGCTAGGCAATATTTTCTCCAATCTGGAAACCATCACCCAAGGCATTGACGGTTTTTTCAAGCCAAACCCGGAAGCGGTATGGGGCGTGCATGTGGCGCTCGGCGTTGAACACGCCGCCTACTACACCACCGAGCCTCTGCAGGAAACGCTCAAGGAGCTGGTCGATTTCGATTATATTAAAGCCAAACATTTGCGCCTCACATTAGGCGCTGTCCATGTTGGTAGCGGTGAAATGGCTTACTTTGATAGCCGCAATTGCGACATTCGCGTTAATCATGTCATGGCTTCTGGGGCGCTGCCGCCGGCATTTCCCGCAGTGCGCGTGGGTAGCGAGCCATATTGGGACGGCGGCATATATTCCAACACGCCAATCGAAGCCGTGTTCGACGATAAGCCGCGGCGCAATTCGCTTATTTTCGCAGTGAATATGTGGCATCCGTACGGCCCTGAGCCAGAGACCATTATGCAAGTGTTGGGACGGCAAAAGGACATTCAGTTTTCCAGTCGCGATAAAAGCCACATACGACGCCAGCAGCAAATTCACAAAATGCGCCACATCATCCGCGAGTTGGCCAAACACATTCCGGAAAAACAAAAAAACAAGCCTGGGTTGAAAGAATTGGTTTCATACGGCTGTCCTACTATTATGCACGTCGTTCGCCTGCTCGCGCCGCGTATCGAAGGTGAAGACCACACCAAGGATATCGATTTCACACCGGCTGGTATCGAGGCACGCTGGCGGGCAGGTTACACCGATATGCGGAATAAACTCAAGGAGGCACCTTGGGAAGAAAAGTTTGATGCGATGGACGGTATTATCGTCCACGAGGATGAACAATGACAACGACTTACGAAGCCATTGTGATCGGTACGGGACAGGCAGGGCCTTCGCTTGCCGCGCGCTTTGCTGGTGCAGGAAAGAAAGTCGCCATCATCGAACGCAAACGCTACGGCGGCACCTGCGTCAACAATGGCTGCATGCCGACAAAAACTCTCATCGCTAGCGCGTACGCCGCCCACCTCGCGCGCCACGGCGAAGAGTACGGCGTGATGATAGACGGGCCGATTAAGGTGGATATGAAAAGAGTAAAGGAACGCAAAGACGCTGTAGCGATGGATGCCAGCCGAAATGTCGAGAAGTGGTTAAAGGGTTTAAGCAATCTGACAGTGATCGAAGGCCATGCACGTTTTGAGTCGCCGACCACCGTGCGCGTCAATGGCGAAATGTTGGAAGCAAGGCAGATATTCATCAACGTCGGCGGGCGCGCTTTGGTGCCGCCTATACGCGGCCTGGAGCAAGTGGATTATTTCACCAATTCAACCATCATGGAAGTGGACTATCTGCCCGAGCACCTGATTATCATCGGCGGCAGTTATATCGGGCTCGAATTTGCGCAAATGTATCGCCGCTTCGGCGCGCAAGTCACGGTGGTGGAAAAAATGCCGTACATCATCGGCCGCGAAGATGCGGATATATGCCAAGGTGTGCTGGACATTTTGCGCCATGACGGTGTGGCGGTGGAAACCGGCGCAGAGTGCATGACGGTCGGCAAGCGCGACGGTAAAACAGTGGTTGGCCTCGATTGCGCCGAAGGTACGCGAGAAGTAATCGGCTCACATTTGCTGCTGGCGGTGGGACGCGTGCCGAACACCGATGATCTCGGGCTCCAAAAAGCCGGCGTACAAACCGATGCGCGCGGTTATATTCAAGTCGATGACGCTTTACAGACCAGCGTACCAGGCATCTGGGCCATAGGCGATTGCAATGGACGCGGCGCGTTCACCCACACTGCTTATAACGATTACGAAATTGTTGCCGACAATTTGCTCAACGGCGATCACCGTAGTGTGAACGATCGCTTGATGGCCTACGGATTATTTATCGACCCGCCCCTCGGCCGCGCAGGCATGACCGAAACCGAAATCAGAAAATCAGGCCGCAAAGCGTTGATTGCCATGCGGCCGATGACGCGAGTCGGGCGTGCAGTGGAAAAAGGCGAGACCCAAGGCTTGATGAAAATCGCGGTGGATGCCGACACCAAACAAATACTCGGCGCGGCGATACTCGGCGTCGGCGGCGACGAAGCGATCCACTGCATTCTCGACACCATGTACGCCAAAGCGCCGTACACAGTGCTGCAACATTCGGTCAATATTCACCCCACGGTAGCGGAGCTGATCCCTACGCTACTCGGCGAATTGAAACCGCTCGTGTAATCTGTCAGGCCATCATACTCAATTCGCTCTATGTATTCCCGCTATCGCCAGCCATGCGAGCTAACCGCTGCAGCAGGTTCTTGCGCCTACGCGTCGATATGCTGGCGCCAGGCAGTTTGCACAGACTATCGCGCGCAAGGCTCAGTTGCTCCACGTAAGTACGGCAGGCGGAACAAGACTTCAGGTGCAGCCAAATATTATTCATCGATACCGCAGACAGCCGATTTCCCAGGAACGCGGTCGCCTGCTTTGCCGCCTCCTGACAATTGACTCCGCGTGTATTTTGTTGAATGGGCCAGACCTTCTCGCAATCGCATGACCGGTAGGCATAGGTACGCAAGGCGCGGAAAATCTTACAACAGGATGTGTGAGCCATCAATACTGATTTCGATGGGATCGCGCGGCGTCATGGCATTAAGGATCGCGAGCAGGAATTCAAATAGGACATCGAATGTGATTCAATCCATTTGTTCCGGCGTGGCGAAATAGTTCGATTATTTTCAGCAATAAAAAACGGCAGCCACAGCTGCCGTTTTCTTATTCAACCTAAACAAATCACTTGGCGACTTGGCGTTCGCGCAACTCATCCAGCGTTTTGCAGTCTATACACTGTGTCGCGGTTGGGCGCGCTTCGAGGCGCTTGAGGCCGATTTCGACGCCGCATTTTTCGCAGTAGCCGTATTCGTCGGCTTCAATCTTGGAGATGGTCTCGTCGATTTTTTTGATCAGCTTGCGTTCGCGGTCGCGGTTGCGCAGTTCCAGCGCCATGTCGGTTTCTTGCGTGGCGCGGTCATTGGGGTCAGCATAAATCGTCGCTTCATCCTGCATGGTGTGTACCGTGCGGTCGATGTCGTGCGACAATTCGGTTTTCCAGTCGCCGAGTAGTTTGCGGAAATGAGCGAGTTGCTTGGCGCTCATGTAGGCTTCACCCTTTTTTGGTTCATAAGGAGTGAATGTGGATTTGGTAGCGGTAGCTTTTGTTGATTGGGCCATGGTTAAAAGATTTCAAAAATGGTTAATCGGAGTGTCGCAACAGAAGCATAATGGGTAATTGTAGCATAGCTGACTACCGGCGCAGAAGAGGTGCAAGCCGTCAATTACTGTTAAGGCTATGCGTTGATTATTATATGAAAAAAATAACCTAGGGATTATGTATATGATTTTTAAGAATATTATTTTTAGCTTTGCCACGTTAGTCGCTATGGTTTCCCATTGCGTCGTGGCGGCCCCCTTTGCTTATGTACCTAATGAGAAATCCGGTACGGTATCGGTGATCGATACCGAGACTGATAGCGTGGTGGGAGAAATCAAGGCGGGCGATAAACCGCGCGGCTTGGCTATTTCGGCCGACAATAAACGATTGTTTGTATCCGACCAGCCGCACAATGCGTTGGTGATTATTGATCTGGATAAACGCGAGGCCATCGGTAAAGTGGCGCTGGGTGATTCGCCCGAGGGTGTGAGTATTTCCAAAGACGGTCGCTGGGTCGTCGTAGCGGTAGAGGAAAGTAATAGTGTCGTTTTTATCAACGCGAAAACCGGCAAGCGCGTGTTCAAAGTAAAAACCAAAGGCCATAATCCCGAGCATGCTGTGTTCAGCCCCGATGGCAAATGGGTGTATGTGAGCGCCGAGGAAGCCGAGCAAGTTGATGTAATCGACGTGAAAAAACGTAAGCAAGTCGCCGCGATTAACGTCGGCAAGCGTCCGCGCGGCATCGCTTTTACGCCGGACGGTAAGCTCGCGTATGTGGCGTGCGAAATTGCCAACACGGTTTATGCCATCGATGTGAAAAGCAAAAAAGTGGTTGCGACGATCCCGGCGGGAAATTTTTCTAACGGCGTGACGGTAACGCCGGATGGCAAGCGGGTGTTTGTTTCAAATGGCAAAGACGGCACGGTGTCGGTGATAGAGGTCGCGACCAATCAAATTATTTCGACCATTCCCGTGGGCAAGCGCCCGTGGAATATGGCGATTACGCCGGATGGAAAAAAGCTTTATGTGGCGAATGGCCGATCCAATTCGACGTCCGTTATTGATGCAGAAAACTTCAATTTAATCAATGAGATAGCAGTTGGCGAAATTCCGTGGGGTGTCGTGATTAAATGAAGAATCCCGCCGAGAAAAAACGGGTGATGAATAGTGAAGTGAAAAAATATCATCCCGTCGCCATGTTGTTGCATTGGCTGTTGGCTATCGCGATTCTGGCGCAGTCCGGTCTGGGCAAATATATGGCGGAGATTCCCAAGGGCACGCCGGACCGCGCGACGTTTTTTAATTTGCATAAATCTATCGGCATGGTGATTGCGCTGGTGGTTTTGTATCGTCTGTATATCCGCCTGAAACACCGCCCGCCCGAATTACCCGCGATGCCGCAGTGGGAACGCATCGCGGCGACCGCCAGCCATCACCTGCTTTATCTCTGCATGATCTTGATTCCCCTATCGGGTTATATCGGCTCCAACTTCACCAAATACGGCGTGAAGTTTTTTGGTTATCCGCTGCCGCCGTGGGGCGCGGAAAATAAAGCCATCTATGAAGTGTTCAACACCACGCATATATTTTGCGCCAATCTTATGTTGGTCATCGTATTTGTACACATAATCGCGGCGCTGAAGCACCGATTCATCGACAAAGACAGCGTGCTCGCGCGCATGCTGCCGGGCGGCGCGACGCGCGACGGCTAAGCCGTATTGTTTTTTACAATATTTATTTTTTTGAGGATAGGTTAAGGCAGATGCAAAAGAATATTCTGGGCAAAAAAATGATATGCGCGGTTTGTTACCTTAGTTCAGTTTCTCTCCCCGTGTTGGCGGCGGACAATAAGCCAACAGAAAACAAAGCCTCAGTACTGGAAGCGCCGAAAATCGAAGTGATCGGCAACACGCCTTTGCCCGGTATCGGCGTGCCGCTGGAAAGAGTGCCGGCCAATGTGCAAAGCACCGGTGCTGAAAAAATAGGCAAACAAAAATCATTGGGTATTGCTGATTTCATCGACCAAAACGGCGGCAGCGTCACCGCAGGCGCCGGACAAAATAATCCATTCCAACCCGACATCAGCTTTCGCGGTTTCGCCGCTTCGCCCTTGCTCGGCACCCCGATGGGTTTGTCGGTGTATATGGACGGCGTGCGCATTAATGAATCGTTCGGCGACGTCGTTAACTGGGATTTGATACCGCAATCGGCCGTGGCCAGCGTGCAATTGATTCCCGGTTCCAATCCCGTTTTTGGTTTGAATACGCTGGGCGGCGCGTTGTCGATTAACACCAAGACCGGCAAGCATTATCCCGGCTATCGCGCACAAGCTTATAGCGGATCGTTCGGCAGAAAAGCTTTTGAGTTTGATGCAGGTGGCAAACAAGACAGACTGGATTATTTTGTTACGGGTAATATTTTCAAAGAACGCGGTTGGCGCGAGCACAGCTCCAGCAGCGTGAAACAATTATTCGGCAAATTCGGTTACGAAGATGACGACACCGATTTCGACTTGTCTTTGAATTTCGCTGACAACACTTTAGAAGGCGTGCAGGCCTTGCCGGTTTCCATGCTCGGCACACCTAAGCAAGCCTATACTTACCCCGACCGCACGAACAATAAACTTGCCACGGTAAACTTGAAGGCGAGCGATTTTATTGGCGGCAGCGGTCAACACTTGATCGCGGGCAATATTTATTTACGCAAACTTAAAAGTGATACCTTCAGTAGTAATCTTAACGCTGACTACGATGGTACAACGGCGAACCCTGACCAGGCATTTAACGATACGCATGTTGTCGATCAAACCGGTTATGGCGCGGCAATTCAGTACACCAGCCTCGCGCCTGTCGCCGATTACAAAAATCAATTGGTTGTTGGTATCAGTGTTGATTCCGGGCGCGCAGATTTTTCCCAATCTTCGCAGCCTGCGCTGTTCACCGCCGATCGCGGTACGGTGGCAACAGGATCCTTTACCGTGGACACCTTGGCAAAAACGCGTAATGACTATTACGGACTGCTATTCACCGATAGTTTATCTATTGATAAAGAGTGGACGTTGACGCTATCCGGCCGCTACAACACGGCGAAAGTAAAAATAACGGATGTCAGCGGTAACGACCCTAAGCTCAACGGCGAACACACTTTCAATCGCTTCAATCCCGCTATCGGTATCAACTATGTGCCGTCTTCGGCAATCACCACTTATGTTTCTTACAACGAAGGCATGCGCGCGCCGAGCCCGGTTGAACTCACTTGCGCCGACCCGGCTGCGCCGTGCAAATTACCGAATAATTTTTTGGCCGACCCAGCGCTGAAACCGGTGATTTCAAAAACGCTGGAAGTAGGCGGGCGCGGTAAATTGGATGGCGATATCAAGTGGAGCGCCGCATTATTCCGTACCGATTTACTCGACGACATCCAATTCATCAGCAGCGGCGGCGCCATCAACGCGGGTTATTTTCAAAACGTCGGCAAGACGCGGCGCCAAGGTGTGGAATTGGGCATTGCCAATAAAATGGGCGCACTGGATTTATCCGCTCGCTACAGTTTTATTCGTGCGACGTATGAGTCACTATTCACTGCACACAGCCCGAATAATTCATCAGCAGATGTTATCACTGGCGATGTTGCGGTAACGCCGGGCAATCAACTTACCGGCATTCCGCAACAAGCGTTCAAGTTGCGCGCTGATTATGATTTCGATGATAATTTTTCTGCGGGCGTGAATTGGATAGCGGTGTCGTCGCAATATCCGCGCGGTAATGAAAACAACCAGGATGATAGCGGAAAAATTCCCGGCTACGGCGTGATCAATTTGGATGCACGTTATCAGGCCAATAAACAGTTAAATTTTTTCATAAAAATAAATAACTTACTCAACAAAAAATATTATACTTTCGGCGTGTTAGGGGAAAATTTTTTCACTGGCCCCGGCAATACCTATGATCGAATTAATATGCGTCCGGAGTTATTTGTTTCCAGCGCTGCGCCGATAGGCGCATGGTTGGGAGTGGAATATAAATTTGGCGACATGCCTTCGGCGAAGAAATAATTTTCGTTCGCGTTGGAGTAAGGCATATGAAAAAATAAAAACGGCGGGTACTCCCCGCCGTTTTTATTAGTGCTTGTTTATTACTTTGCGTCGTCTTAATCGCCAGAACAAGTTCACCGACAGTAACAACGGTAAGCTGATATCCAGTGAGCCTTGCCGCCTATACGCCCGGAACGCGCAACCCCCACCGGAAGTAGGTGCAGCACTATCAGAAGCGCGGATGTCGGTGAATCCTTCCGTGGCACTTCTGCTTATGGCTAACGACTGCGGCGGAGCAATAAACCAATTAAACACATTGCGCGTGATGGTCTTCACATTCTCCTTGACGCGGCCATTGGAATAAGGCCCGGCGTTATCCACACCGAAGTTCCAATTCATACTGCCGGTAGCGAATACCTTGGCGCCGCTGGCGGCGGTGTAA
>JAYVGF010000221.1:0-18521 GCA_043772415.1 Betaproteobacteria bacterium | reverse complement strand
CGCAAACCCGGCGGTATGGTCGGGTCGTACAAAATTTCGGTCGGGCACATGGTGGTCGTACCCGCGCCGGAGGGCAACAGGCGCTGGCCGAGGTCGGCGAAAAACAACGCGTTGATCAGTTCGGTTTTGCCGCGCGAAAATTCCGCCACCACGGCGATGGTGATTTTTTCTTGCTCAAGCTTTTGCAGTAAACGCGGAATTTTATCGGCCAGCGTGACGCTGTCGAGTTTTTCTATGCGTATCCAATCGTGCAAAGTCTGCAACTCTCGCGAGAGTTGCAGACGCCAATTGAAAAACTGCTGTAAAAGAGTGTCGAGCGGTGCGCGATGCATAATCGTCTAGTTATCGTGATTCCCAGCCTTAAAGTCTAAGCCAAGTTGTTGAATAAATAAACCAAATTGGAAACTCTCTAATGGATAGCGCAAGAGTTAATTATAAACAATTGATTATATTGAATTATTTTTGGCAGCAAGAGCAGTAAAAAGTCGAGCGTTGGCCTTGCTTGATTATGCGGATATTTGCGCCACAACGCCGACAAGATTCTTCATCTCGCCCATAAACAAAATACTGTTGCTGAAAATATCCCGGCTCGCCGCTGCTGCCGACAAAATTGCGTAGCGTGCTGCCACCGGCGTTGATGGATTTTTTCAGAGTGTCTTTAATACATTTTACTAGCAACGCACATTGCGCCCGCGTCACCCGCATGGCGCTGCGCGTCGGTCGTATGCCGGCGTGAAACAAGGCCTCGTTGGCGTAAATATTACCGACACCCACGACGATATGCGCGTCCATCAACACCAACTTGATGGCAGTCTTGCGCTTACGCGTCGCCTGGAACAGCCATTCTCCATTGAAATCTTTTTCCAGCGGCTCTATGCCCAGGTCGCGCAATAATTTATATTCCTGCGGATCAGCATCCGTCCACAACACCGCGCCAAAACGACGCGGATCGGTGAGGCGCATGATGTGGCCGTTAGCCAAAACTAAATCAAAATGATCGTGTTTGTCTGGTGGAATTGCATGCTTATGAATACGCAAGCTGCCCGTCATGCCAAGATGCAACAGCAAATGTCCCTCGCTGCAGTCCAGCAAAATATATTTCGCGCGGCGTGTGAGCGAGACGATACGCAAGCCGCTCAAGGTTTTATTCAAATGCGCAGGAATCGGCCAACGCAAACTGGCGTTGCGTATGGTGACGCCTTTTATTCGTTGGCCTTCGAGATACGGTTCGAGGCCGCGCAACGTGGTTTCGACTTCGGGGAGCTCGGGCATGATTAATGGTTAAGAAAATTGTGTGTCAATTATAGTAGGGTGCGCCGCGCGCAGGCGTAAATATCTTGGGTTTGAGATGTGAGGGTATTGCAAGCATCGCTCTAGCTCCGTCTTGGCGGGGGAGGGTTGAGATGGGTGAGCGTTTCTATCTTCGAATCGAAATTTAATATCGAATCCAACATTCTATTTTCATCCCTCATCCCTCGTCCCTCACCCCTTATCCCTAGCATTCCTCAGTGTCGCTTCCACCAAACCCGCGCGCCAATGGCAAAACACAGTAGCGGCGCGCCGATTAAAAATCCGAACACCATCAGCATTTGCGCGCTACGTGATAGCGACAATTTGCTGTCCATGGCGGCACGCGGTTGTACGCTGATACGTTTATCTTCTTGCGCCAGCCAATTAACGAAATTCAGACCGAGATCGATGTTGCCGCCGTTACCGATGTAAGCGTTAGCGAGAAAGCTGCCGCCGCCGACGATGACCACGCGCTGGCTTTTGTCGCGTACGTTGCGCTCAAGTGCCATGCCGATAATCACCGGACCTTTGATGTCGCGCTTGTCGTCGAAAATTTTTGCCTCGCTGCCGCCGGTTTTCACCCAGCCGCGCGGGGCGACTTCGATGAGCGGCGTCGATTTCCAGTTGTCGTTATTTTCAACGGCGATGGGCCGTGCAAAGGGGAACACCGTTTGCAGACTAAAATTATTCGTCGCCGGATGCGGGCCGTAGGCGGAAGCGAGGCTCCACTGGATGTCGGCGTTCATTTCGGCAGCGGCGGGGTCGATCACTTTGCCCTCGCCCAGTACGAGCCCGAGTGATTCAAAAATCGGTTGTAAGCCGTGAGAAGGTTCCGCATCAAGCAACAACAAAATATTGCCGCCGCTCGCTATAAACGCATTCACTTTATTGGTTTCACCCGGTAACCAATCGACTTGCGGATGGGTGATGACCAGTAGCGCAGCGTTGTCCGGCACCGCTTGCACAACCGCCAGATTCAGCGGCGTCGCTGCAAAACCCCGGACCGAAAGTTGCGCGCCGAAATCGCCGAGGTCGTGATTGGCTTTGCCGATAAGCGAGCGTTCGCCGTGGCCGTTGACGAACAACACTTGCCGTGGCGCGTTGCGTAATAACCTTTGCAACGCATTGGTGACAGAGGGTTCGTTGAGCGAGGTCAAATTCTCGCGGCGCTTGTCATATTCAATGGATATTTCGGTGTTGCTGCGTATGCCGGCCTCATTCGCCGCTTTCGGGTCGGCAGCGGGATCGATAAAGCGTAATGACATATTGGGTTTGCTGCGTTGATAAAGCGCGAAAAAATGACTGATAATTGTTTTCAGTTTGCCGTCATCCGACTTGGGAATAAACGCGGTGATGTTGACCGGGCGATTCATGTCGCGCAAAAGATTTTCGCTCGCTTGCGATAGCGATTGGCGGGCATTGAGCGTGATGTCGCGTTGCGCGTGCAAATGATTTACGTAGCCAACGGCTGCGGCAACCAGCGCCAGCAACAAGGCTACAGCCAACCATAATCCTGCAACCGATTTATTTATATAACTCATTGAATATATTGTCTAAATTAATAGCGTTTCGCACGATCAAGCGCCGCTACGGCGAGCAGCAAAAATAGTAAAGTCAGCAACCCAAAATAAATGCACGCACTCAAATCCAACACGCCTAAATTGAAAGGCTCGAACTGATATAAAGGTGACACCAACGGCAACCATTTTGAATCGCCAGTGAAGCCGGGCAATTGCGTGAGCAAAAATAGCAGCAGCAATGCCGCCATCGCCGCCATCAATGGATGCGGCGACAAGGCCGACACAAATAGACTGAATGCGGCGATGAAAGCGGCAAATAAAATCAGGCCGAGCAGATTGCTCGCTATCAAGCCCCAATCCAGCGTGCCGCCCAAACGCAGCGATGCCGCGAGCAGGGCGGAAAAAATAATGATTACGCCGAGTAAAATCAGCAACGCAAAAAATTTCCCCAGCACAATTTGTCGGAGGGAAATCGGCGCGCTGGTGAGTAGTGTCAAGGTGCGCTGGCGTTTTTCTTCGCTGAGCAGGCGCATGGCGAGCAGCGGGCCCAATAATAGTAGCGCCCATGCGGTCGCGTTAAACGCTGGGGCAATTAAACTTTCTGTCACGCCGGGCGCGGCGGGCAGCTTGGCCAATTCCGGTTGCAACGCCAGCCACGGATCGATACGGCCGATGAATTGCCACGCCAACAGGATAAATAAAATACCCAGCACCAGCCATGTCGAGGGAGAGCGGGTCATTTGTGAAAGTTCTTTGCGCAGAATGACGTGCATCATGCGGCTTGCTCCTGCGTGATGCGTAAAAAAATATTTTCCAGACTCGTGCCGTGGCGTATTGCCAGGCCGTCGAGTTTTTCATCCAATACGATTTTGCCTTGATGCAAAATCGCCACGCGGCTGCAGGTTGTTTCGATGTCGGACAGGATGTGGCTGGAAAAAATCACGCTGCTGTTTTGCGCTAGTTGACGTATCAGTTCGCGCATTTGATTGGATTGCGCCGGGTCGAGGCCGACGCCGGGTTCGTCGAGAATAATCACTTGGGGGCTGTGGACTATAGCTTGCGCAATACCGACGCGCTGCTGATAACCTTTGGATAATTTGCCGATTAAGCTTGTGCTTTTATCGGCGAGACCGCAGCGGGCTTTTGCCGATTCCAGCGCGGCAGCAAGAGTATTTTTTGTCACGCCGTGCAATTGTGCAGCAAACCGCAAATATTCATCCACGGTCATTTCCGGATACAGCGGCGCCACTTCAGGCAAATAACCCAGATGCTTTTTCGCGCCAACAGGGTCGCGCAATAAATCGACGCCACAAATATGTACACTGCCGCTGTGTGCAATTAAATTCCCCGTCAGCAAGTTCAATGTTGTTGATTTGCCCGCGCCATTGACGCCGAGCAAGCCTAGCACTTCACCTTGATGTAATTGCAAATCCACACCATTGACCGCTATATGGCGGCCATAATTTTTTGTCAGCCCGCTAGCGCTTAGCTTAGGTGACATACTATTTTCAGTGACGGCAAGGGTATTCATTAGCTGATTTTATGCATCTGTCGCTTGTGGAGTGACGCAAATATACCTAAACTGACTCGAATGCAGAAGAACTATATTCCTTTTGGCGAATCTCACCTACCGAATCCCTGCATAACTATTCTTTTTGCCGTTCTTCCTTATAGGTAAATCATGAAATTAAACTTCCTTTGCGCCGCCTGTCTTGCCGCTACCTTGGCGGCCTGCGCGAATACGCCAATAAAAACAGTTGAGCCTGCCGCAAAAGCGGAAACGACAGCGCTCAAGTCGCTGCCGATGCCGAAAAAAGTCACGCCCAAACCTGAGGTCCGTGAGCGCCAGTTGCCTGTGCAGGAATTGGACGACGATAAGTTGTATGCATTTTTAGTCGGCGAAATCGCCAATCAACGCGGCCAAGGCGCCGTGGCGAGCGAAGCCTATCTTGATTTAGCCAAATCAACGCGCGATCCACGCATCGCCGAGCGTGCCACGCAAATCGCGCTCGCCGCGCGGCAATTGCCTAAAGCGCTCGTTGCAGCGCAATTGTGGAAAGAATTAGATCCCGGCGCGACTAACGCTTCGCAAACCGTGACCGCTTTGCTGGTCAGCCAAGGCAAACTGGGCGAAGCCGCCGTGCCGCTTAAGGCTTTAATTGCTTCGGAGGGTAGCGAAGCCGGTAATACCTTTGTGCAGATGAACGCATTGCTGGCAAAGCAAACGGATAAAGCCGGCGTGTTGCAATTGGTGCGCGATGTAGCCAAGGGTTATGAAAAATTACCCGAGTCGCATTTTGCGATTGCTCAAGCCGCGCTGAATGCGAAGCAATTCGATGTGGTAAAAAATGAAACGATCATTGCGCTGAAATTAAAACCCGATTGGGAACAGGCCGCGATATTGCATAGCGACGCACTGCGTCAGATCGAAGGTAAAACAAACAGCGCAACCGCTTTCCTGAAAAATTTTGTCGCGGCCAACAAGGGCGCGCGTGAAGCGCGTTTGAGCCTGGCGCAAATGTACGCGGCAGATAAAAACTTTCCCGCCGCGCGCGCCGAATTTGAAAGCATCGTCGGCGGCACATCGAACAATCCGGATTTAATGGTCGCGATTGCCTTGTTGTTGTATCAAAACGGCGATAACGAAGGCGCGGAAAAATATTTCAACCAAGCCAAGGCGAATAATTATAAAGAGCCGGATTTGATCCAGGTGTATGTCGGACAGATGCACGAAGATGCCAAGCGCTACGACGACGCGATTGCGGCGTATAAATTAGTCGGCCAAGGCCAGCAATATTTCCCGGCACAGTTAAAAATCGCGGCGATGTTGGGCAAGCAAAACAAAATCGACGTAGCGCGCGCGCATTTGAAAACCCTGCAAGCGGAAAATCCCGAGCAACGCGGACAAATTATTTTGGCCGAAACTGCAATGTTGCGCGATGCCAAGCGTAACCAGGAAGCCTATGATTTGCTCAATCGCGCTATTGCAGAACAACCGCAGTCGCAGGATTTGCTCTATGACCGCGCTATGGTGGCAGAGAAGCTGGAAAAATTTGACGTGCTGGAAAAAGATTTGCGTTTGCTCATGCAGATCGCGCCTGATTATGCGCACGCCTACAATGCACTGGGTTATACCTTTGCCGAGCGCAACATTCGTTTGCCCGAAGCATTGCAGCTGATAGAAAAAGCGCATGCGCTGTCACCGGATGATCCGTTCATTCAGGATAGTCTGGGCTGGGTGTATTTCCGTATGGGCAATTTGGATAAAGCAGCCACGATATTAAAAGACGCTTATGCAAAAAAACCCGATGCAGAAATTGCCGCGCATTTAGGCGAAGTATTGTGGGCGCAAGGTGCGCGTGATGAGGCGATGAAATTACTGACCGCCTCGATGAAAGAACACCCGGAGAACGAATCCTTGGAAGCCACCATCAAGAAATTAAAGAAGTAATATAACTATATGATTTTATTCAATAATTTATTATATGCTCGATTATCGTCGATCAACAAAAAAGTGTTAGCAATCCGTTTGAGGCAGACTTTTTTTGTTTCATGTTTATGGTTGTCAGGCTGTGCGTCGGTGCCTTTGGTGCCGATATCCACCGCATCAGCCAACGTCAATCAACAGGCCATCACACAATATCAGCTCGCCGGTCGCGTCAGCGTGGCGCAAGGTGACAACGGCTATTTCGGTAATTTGCTGTGGAAGCGCAACAGCGACAAACACGAAATCGAAATTCTCGCGCCGCTGGGCCAAGTCATCGCGCGCCTATATAAAAACAACGGCAGCTACACGCTGACCACCGCCGATCAGCGTGTCATGCAATCCAAAAATAGCGAACAACTCATGCGCGACGCGCTGGGCTTTTCTCTCCCGGTCGGCGGTCTGGAACATTGGGTGCTAGGCCGCGCATCGCCTAACTCCCCCTACGATGCGAAAAAATCGGCCGATGGCCGCCTAGAATCGCTGTTACAAGACGGGTGGAATATTGTTTATGCTGAATATATTCAGCCAACTAATGCCGGTGCCGGCGTGGGCGTGCCGAAAAAAATCACTTTGCGTCGGGCAGATTTGACCATCAAACTGGTCATGGATAGTTGGTCAGTCGGCGCTCCCGCACAATAGACTGATTGTAAACTTCAAAATGAAGTCTTCTGCCTTGGGCGCTTTAGCGTTACAATCCGGGCTCGTTCACATTAAACTCAGGTGGTGTCATGACGATATTCTCTTTTATTCGTAAATTCGGAATTTCATTCGCAGCAGTAATTTCACTCTGTATCGCAGTCCCCGCCACGGCGCAGGCCCCGGGCGAGAAAATGCGTTTCTTTTCCATGTCCGGCAAGATAGACGTAATTGACGGCACACGTGGCGAATACCACGGCAAAATTAAATGGGTGCGCTACGGCGAAGAACAGGACATCCTCATGATGGCGCCGACAGGTAAAACACTGGCCATGCTGACGCAAAAAAACGGCGGCTTTGAATTGATGACCAGCGAAGGCCATTTTCTGCAGTCCGGCAGCAGCGAAGAATTGTTGCAACGTGCCCTCGGTTATCAGTTCCCGTTAAACGGGCTGGATTACTGGGTGCAAGGCGCGGCGTCACCGCTATCGGCTTTCCAATCCAAGCCTAACGCGCAGGGACAATTTGATTCTCTGACGCAAGATGGCTGGAACATCCGCTACGGCCAATACTTCAAACCGGAAGGCGATGTAGCTTCCAAAGTACCGCGTCAAATCACTGCTGTGCGCGGTGACTTGTCGATCAAAGTATCGGTTGATAACTGGATTGCCCGTAACAACCAATAATCTGTAAAAAGAAAATGACACCACTTTTGCCGGGGCCGGATTATCCGGCTCCGGCAAAACTGAATCTTTTTCTGCACGTCACCGGCCGTCGTCCTGACGGCTATCATTTACTCCAAACCGTTTTTCGTTTTATTGATTATGGCGATACGTTGCGTTTTCGCGTGCTTGATGATGGCGTCATCGCGCGCGTCAACGAGCTCGCCGATGTGCCGGCCGAAGCCGATTTATGCGTGCGTGCAGCGCGCTTGTTGCAGCAACATACCCACTGCAAACTCGGTGCGGACATCGAGCTGGATAAAAAGCTGCCGATGGGCGGCGGCTTGGGTGGCGGTAGTTCTGATGCCGCCACGGTGTTGTTGGTGCTGAATAAGTTATGGAAAGCCGGCCTGAGTCGTGCCGAGCTTCAGGCGCTGGGCTTGCAATTAGGTGCCGATGTCCCGGTATTCCTGTTCGGGCAAAACGCTTTTGCTGAAGGAGTAGGCGAGCAATTACAAGCGATTACCTTAGCGCCTGCGTGGTATGTGGTTTTGCAACCCCCGGTCATGGTTTTTACGCCGCAGGTCTTCTCAGCGCCCGAATTGACACGAAACACGAAAACCATCAAAATATCGGACTTTTCTTCGGTTGCGCAGTGTTTTGCCGACGAAGACGGATTTCACAATGATTTACAGCCTGTAGTCGAGGCAAAATACCCTGAAGTCGCGGCGCATTTAGCCTGGCTGGATGCGCAAGCGAAAAAAATAAACAGCAGGGCGCATATGACGGGTTCCGGCGCGTGTGTATTCGCGCAGTGCGCCACACGCGAAGAAGCGGAGAAAATTTTCGCCGCATTGCCTAAAGGTATGCAAGGATTTGTGGCGAAAGGATTAGATAGGCATCCGCTTTTAGACTTAGCGGAACGATAAATGATGATGCCCTGATTAAGTTGGAGATCTAAGCAAGACTAGGCGCGAACAAAAAATATCGCCGCCGCATAGTAGTTCCTATGTAAGGCGTTATTTTTTGTTCGCAACGACGTATTGCTTAGATCTCCAGCTTAAGCAGGGCGTCAAACCAAATGATGGGGAGTCGCCAAGTGGTAAGGCACCGGATTTTGATTCCGGCATTCGTAGGTTCGATCCCTACCTCCCCAGCCAGTATTTTTTTCGACACATATATGTCGAATGACAACATGGGGCGGACTTCCGCCCCAGTGCATTTTTTAGGATAGGCCGTGGCATACGATAACCTGATGGTCTTCACCGGTACCGCCAATAGAAAAATGGCGGAAGAAGTCGCCCGGCACCTCAATATTCATCTTGGGCGCGCAACCGTCGGCCGTTTTTCCGACGGCGAAGTCAACATCGAGTTGATGGAAAATGTACGCGGCAAAGACGTCTTCATTTTGCAATCCACCTGTGCGCCGACCAATGACAGCTTGATGGAAATCATGGTCATGGCCGATGCGTTGCGTCGTTCATCAGCAGGTCGTATCACCGCAGCGATTCCGTATTTCGGTTACGCGCGCCAGGATCGTCGCCCGCGTTCCGCCCGCGTCGCTATTACTGCCAAAGTGGTGGCGAATATGTTAAGCGGTGTGGGTGTCGATCGCGTGTTGACCATGGATTTGCACTCGGATCAGATACAAGGTTTTTTCGATATCCCCGTGGATAATATTTATGCCACGCCGATTTTGCTCGGCGATGTGTGGAAGCATGATTACCAGGACTTGATGATCGTGTCGCCAGACGTCGGCGGCGTGGTACGCGCAAGAGCATTGGCGAAACGCCTCGAAGCGGATTTGGCGATTATCGACAAACGTCGCCCCAAGCCCAACGTCGCGCAAGTGATGAACGTGATCGGCGAAGTGAAAGACCGCACCTGCATCATCATGGATGACATGGTCGATACCGCGAATACTTTGTGCGAGGCTGCGCAAGCTTTGAAAGATCGCGGCGCTAAAAAAGTACTGGCTTACTGTACCCATCCGGTGTTGTCGGGCAAAGCGATAGAGCGCATCACAAATTCCGTGTTGGATGAACTGGTTGTCACAGATACCATTCCATTAAGCGTCGTCGCGCAACAATGCAAAAAAATCCGCTCGTTAAGTATCGCAGGCCTGTTGGCTGAAACGATAAAACGGATCAGCGAAGAAAATTCCGTCAGTTCGTTGTTTATGGAATAACGTAGTAAGTATTTGATTATATTATATTTTTTTAACACCGTTTGCTGGTCGCGGCAAACGAAAACTTAGGAGCTACAAATGGATATTATCGTCAAAGCAGTAACGCGCACATTGCAGGGCACCGGAGCGAGCCGCCGCCTGCGCATTGCAGAAAAAGTTCCGGGCATACTCTACGGTGCAGACAAAACCCCCACCCCTATCGAGCTGGACCACAACGCGCTGTATCACCAGTTGCGTCGCGAAGCCTTCCACGCTTCTATCTTGACGATGGAACTCGATGGCAAAAATGAAACCGTGTTGTTGCGCGATGTGCAGCGTCATCCGTTCCGCGAAATCGTCTTGCACGTCGATTTTCAGCGCATCGATCCGAGCAAAAAAATGCACATGAAAGTGCCGTTCCATTTCAAGAACGCCGAGATCTGCCCTGGTGTGAAAATTTCCAGCGGTATCGTCAGCCATGTGATGAACGAAGTGAATATCGCCTGCTTGCCGGCCGATTTGCCTGAATTTATCGAGGTGGATTTGACGACATTAGCCGCCGGCCACTCGTTGCACTTGTCGCAGATTCCTTTACCCAAAGGCGTGACGCTGGTTCATGGTACGACTAAAGAAGATCCCTCAGTCGCCACTATCATCATCCCGCGTGCTGTGGCGTCTGAAGAAGCAGCCGTTGCTACTGCCGCTGCAGACGTACCGGCAGCCAAGCAGAAAGAAAAAGAAGCCGCCCCTGCAGCAGCAGGCAAGGATGCGAAAAAGGACGACAAGAAGAAATAAGTATATTTTTTCATGTTTGCATGTCATGAAGCCCGTCGAACTGACGGGCTTCATTTTTTGTGCGCAAGCTAATTAGGCGCGATAATAAAGCCATGAACCCTATCAAACTCATCGTCGGCCTCGGCAATCCGGGCAATCAATACCGCGATACGCGCCATAACGCGGGTTTCTGGTGGGTCGATCAACTCGCCGCGGAAACCGGCGCGCGCTTTAACCGCGAAAGCAAATTCGGCGCGGAAATCGCGCGCGTGAATAAAGCCGGTTGTGATGTTTGGCTGTTAAAACCGCTGAGTTATATGAATGAGTCAGGGCTGTCGGTCGGCGCTGCGGCGCGTTTTTACCGCATTGAAGCGGAAGAAATTTTAGTAGTGCACGACGAGCTCGACTTACCCAACGGCACCGCGCGCATGAAAAAAGGCGGCGGTCACGGCGGGCATAACGGTTTGAAAGATATTATCGCGCATCTCGGGTCGTCGGATTTTTGGCGCCTGCGTATCGGCATCGACCATCCGGGCGACCGTAACCAAGTCGTCGATTATGTCTTGCATCAACCGAGTTGCGACGAGATGGACGAAATAGAAATGGCTATGCGCCGCGCATTAAAATTGTGGCCGCAAATCGTCAAAGGCGACCACAGCGCCGCGATGAAAGAATTACATTCACAAATCAAACCAACCGAAATAAAACCAGTTCAGGAAAAATCATGAGTCTCCAATGCGGTATCGTCGGCCTGCCCAATGTAGGTAAATCCACCTTATTCAACGCGCTAACCAAAGCGGGCATCGCGGCGGAAAACTATCCGTTCTGCACCATCGAGCCGAATATTGGCATCGTCGAAGTGCCCGATCCGCGTCTCGCGCAATTGACCGCCATCGTGAATCCGCAAAAAATTCAACCGGCTATTGTTGAGTTTGTCGATATTGCAGGCTTGGTCGCCGGCGCGTCGAAGGGCGAAGGACTGGGCAACCAGTTTCTCGCCAACATCCGCGAGACCGATGCGATTGCGCATGTGGTGCGCTGTTTCGTCGATGAGAACGTCATTCACGTCGCGGGGAAAATCGATCCGATCGATGACATTGAAGTCATCCACACCGAGCTCGCACTGGCCGATTTGGGCACAGTGGAAAAAGCCATCGTGCGCGCTAACAAGCTGGCGCGCGCAGGCGACAAAGACGCCATCAAAATGGCCGCACTGCTCGACCGCGTGGAAAAACATTTGAACCAAGGCCAGCCGGTGCGCGGCATGAATCTCGACGCCGACGAACAAGCGATGATCAAACCGGTTTGTTTAATCACCGCCAAACCCGCGCTGTATGTTGCCAACGTCAACGACAAAGGTTTCGACAATAATCCACTGCTGGAAAAAGTACGTGAGTACGCGAAAAAGGAAAACGCACCAGTGGTGGCCATTTGTGCCGCAATGGAAGCAGAAATCGCCGACCTAGACGACGCAGATAAAAAAGAATTTCTGCAGGACATGGGCTTGGAAGAGCCGGGACTCAATCGATTGATACGTTCTGCATTTACCTTGCTCGGCTTGGAAACGTATTTCACCGCAGGCGTGAAAGAAGTGCGCGCGTGGACCGTGCATAAAGGCAGCACCGCGCCGCAAGCCGCAGGCGTGATCCACACCGATTTCGAGCGCGGCTTCATCCGCGCCGAAGTTATTGCATTTAACGACTTCGTGCAATTCAAAGGCGAACAAGGCTCAAAAGAAGCCGGCAAAATGCGTCTCGAAGGCAAAGACTATATCGTCAAAGACGGCGACGTGATGCACTTCCGCTTCAATGTGTAACGGTTAAAATATTCAATATAATCAAATACTTATAATTTAGTTGCAAAGTACGCCGCGCGCACGCGAAAGGCCATTCATTTCATCACTCATGTGCGTAACATCTATTGTCCAAACTCCTTCCCCCTTGACGGGGGAAGGTTGGGATGGGGGTGGAAATGTTGCAGCATTACGATTGGCAAAACTCCCGATGATCGAAATACGCTGGCCTTATCAGCCCTAGCCTTCGATACACCACGTCCCCTCCCTTTCAAGGGGAGGGTTAGGGTGGGGATGGGTGTAATTAGTTTGTGGTTAACCTGATATTGCTGCGATTGGATTGAGAGTGCCGGGGGTAGCCCGGCGGCTAGTCACTTTTTTGCTTCGCCAAAAAAGTAACCAAAAAAGGCGAACCCGCCGCGCTGCTTTTTGTTTCGTAGGTTTTTGTTGTCGCTGGAATTTCCGCTGACTGGCGGGCGGCGAGAAAACTCGCTGGAACCTTCAATCGAAATTTTCATCACCGCGTAGCTCAAACAGGTTCTCGCCGACGGTCCCCACCAGTCAGCGAAAATTCCAGCGGCGCAGAAGGGTGAGCGATTCTTTCTTCGAGCTTGCGGCGGAGCCGTCATTCTGAACCTGAGGATGCCGAAGGGAAGAATCTGCTGTTGCGTGCGTCAAATTAAAATCGAAAAGCAGTTCCTTCGCTATCGCTCAGGATGATAAGCCCCCTTTTCCGTCGAGGGGGAGGGGGCTTAGACGTTTGTTGCCCACCATACTTTATACAGAAACAAAAAAACGGTCCGCAAAGCGGGCCGTTCAATCTACTGCTTGCTACCGGAGGTTTGCTTCAATCTTCAATTTCCACTTCACCTTGTTTGGCGCCAGTGGCGTCGAACGCAGTGGCGGTGGCCGCTGGGGTGTCTTTGGATTTTGCTTTGACGATTTTTCCTGCAGGAGCCTTGGCGAGGAAGGCGGCGAGGTCGGAGAGGCGGTTGTCGCCATCGGAGTAGCGCGTGCCGGCATCGACAGTGACGGCGACGCCTTCAATGGTCAGCGTGGCGCTGGTGTCGGTAGCACCTGCGGCCAATGCGCCGCGTACCGAGACATCTTTTCTATCTTCCACCTCGACGCGGGATGCAATCAGGTCAGAGCCGTTGCGGAAAGCGCGGATCTGCACGTAAGCACCGGTCTTCACTAAAGTTTCAAAATTAGTGATGTTGAACGGGCGCGTATCGTTAACTTTATCTTCGAACGAAGTGGCTGCGGTCACTTTGAATTTCTGTCCCAGCACGGTGATGGATTTTTCCGCTTCGGTGTTGACCGAGCGGGCCACTAAACTATCGGATCGGATATTGCCGCTTTGTTGATTGCGGTCGCCTTTGTTTTTGAATTCGATTTTGCTGGCGGTCAATACACCGTCCACGACCGGGCCTTTGACTTCAACGCGCGCGCCCTGTTTCAAATCAGCAGCGTTGCCATCGTCGTATCGCGTATTGGCGTTGGTGGTTACTTTTTGGCCGTTGACTTCAAAGTCAATGGCGGAAGTGAAGACAGTAATGATGCCTTCGACTTCATTGCGGCTTGAGTCTTCGGCTTTTTTCGCTTTGACTTTGGTCGCGGTTAATTTTCCGGCGGCAGGCGCTGTGTCGGCTTTCACTTTCACGCGCATGCCATTGGCCAGGGTGGCACCGGTCGGCACCAGTTGCGCAGTACCGTAATCCACGTTCAAATCGCCGATCTTGAATTGCTTGGTCGCGGTGTCGAATGCGGCGATGTTGCCGCGCACGCGGTATTTTGCGACGGCACCCTGACGCTCGATGCGTCGTGCAACGATGGTTCCAGTCGCATCGCGGAAGCCATGCACTTCGACCAGGTCACCGACGGCGAGACCGGCAACGCCTGCGGTGCCGAGATTTTTGTCGATGGATGTCGTGTCTTCGATGAGAACGGTTTGCCCCATGATCTTGATGGTTTTAGCCGTCGCGCCATACACGCTATCAACTGGACCTTTGACTTCGGATGATTTTTCCATCGAGTCGGCCGAGCGGCGCGCATCATCGCTAGTGCGGCTTTTCACTTCCATCACGTGGCCGATTTTGAGTTGGCTTTCGCTGATACGGTCATTGTCGTCAGCATCATCGTCGGTGATAACGGTGCCATTGGTTTCATATTTCACGCCATTGACATACACGCTGCCAAAGCCGGTAACGGTACCTACGGACACGCCAGTGCCACCTGTGCCAATGTCGGCCACGTTAGTGCTACTGTTGCCGCCGCAAGACGCAAGGAATAGCGCCAGCAGAGCGAGGACAAAAATATTTAACGGTTTTAAAATGCTCATGTTGATCTCCTTAAATTGCGTCAATGCTGAAAAAAATTGGGAATTAAATCAAATGAATCAAGTTTCAATTTGCACTTCGCCACGGGTCGCATCGACTGACTTGTCGCTGGCGCCGAGATTGCTACCTTTGGCTTTGACTTTGGCGCCTATAGACACGGCTGCGTCAAACTGCAGGCGTGTGATGGGGTTGTCACTGGCGTCCTTGAATTGCGTGCTGGTGTTGCTGACGCTTACCGTCACGTCTTGAATGGTGAGTTGCGTCGCGCTGATCTGATCCAGCCTGCCTTGGATGATTATCCCGCTATCGGTATTGCGTTCGACCAGTGTCGCAGTGAGCAGTCCGTTTGCATCCGCGAAGCCGCGGATTTCAACGATGTCGCCGGCTTTGATAATCTCGGCGAAGTTAACGATATTAAATGGTCGCGCGTCATTTACTTTGTCTTCGAACTGGGTCGCGGCGTTGACGAAAAAAGTCTTGCCTAAAGCCGTGATCGTAAGGCCGGTCGGTGAATTTTGAACCGGCGCGTTAACTCTGACGAAAGTATTGGCATCACCACTGCCACCGCCACGACCGCTTCCGCTGCTCGGTTTGAATTCGACTTTGCTGGCGACTAATTTACCGTCGCTGACGAGTTGGCCCTCAGCTTCGATACGTTTGCCATCGGCCAGATCCGTCCTCACGCCGTCTTTAAATTCCACGCTGCCGCAGGCATCAATGGCCTGGCCGTTGACGCTGAAAGTGCAACCGCTCAAATTGGCGATTAACCCTTCGACTTCCGCTTTGTCGCCGCTTCTACCGCTGACGCCGCCTTTTACTTCGATGCGCGTAGCGGTGATGGCATTTTTCTCAGGCGCGGTTGCGGCGCGCACTTCCACGTGCAAACCAGTGACCAAGCCGCCGGATGGCAGGTTTTGAATGCTGATGCCCGGATAGTTTACGGTGATGGCGCCGATCTTAAACGAGGGCACCGTGCTGTTAAGTTCGCTGACCGAACCGCGCAACTTATAGCGTTTTGCCGCTGGGTTTTGTCCTTCAATGCGCGTGGCGCGGATTTTGCCATCGGTCTGGCGGAAGCCGCTGACTTCGACTTGCGTTTCTACCGCAAGTGCCGCAAGGCCAGCAGTGCCAAGGTTGAGGTTATCGTCGATCAGCGTACTGCCGTCGGCGATCACAGTTTGGCCGAGCACCACAAGGGTTTTGGTTGTGGTGTTGAACGCAACATCCACCGGCCCTTTCAGTTCTTTGTTGACAGTAATGCTGTCGGCGCTGGCGCTGCCCGAGCTGGTCGATGTGCCTTTTATTTCCACTACCTGGCCGATTTTAAGTTCACGTTCAACTTTGATCGAGCCATCGTCCGAAATGGCAGTTGTGGCGGAAGTGGAGAATTTCACTCCGTTGACAAACACGCTGCCGAAGCCGGTAATGGTGCCGGAGGAGACGATGCCGGTGCCGCCTTGTCCGATATCCGCCACATTGGTCGATCCGCCGCAGGATGTAAGGACAGCACCAGTCATAAGAGTGACGAGGGTGAATATAAAATTGTGGTGTTTCATCATGGGGCTCCAGGCATCAATCGGAAGAGACTTCCTATTGTTCATTTTGCGGGATTTTCTTTTTCGGCTTAATTGGTTCTACATTGCCTACGACATAATCTTCTTCGTAGAAATACATCCCCAAAGTAACGCGTTTACGACCGCTGCCGCCGACATTCGGCGACACGTCCCGGTCGAATTGAGCCAACTGCTTGTTTAGATAATCAAACAAAGCTTGCGATTGAACCTTGGTATCTTTGCGCAATAGTTCCGCCGCTTCGTTGGATACGTTGTTGGAAAACATCGACTGCTGCAAATAAGTTTGCTCAGGGGCAGAATGCAGGTTGTGGTCAATTGCGGCTACCAAGTCAGATACATCCTGACCCAAAACAGTGAGCTTGACCGAGTCAGAGACGCGCGGCACGTAGCCTTTTTTGACCAAGATTATATTGCCCTCGGCATCGCGCTCCACGTTGCCGGTGGCGATGAGTTCGTCAAGCACGGCTCGCGCTGGCATATCGCCGCTATAATTTTTGACTAATTGAGTGAAGCTGTTTTCTTTGCCGGCAAAAGATAAGGGCTTCATGCCGCCATTGGCGTCCGGAAAATCGCGCGCCCATGCCGCCACAACGCGCGCGGCGCGGTTAAATTCTGCGACAGCATCGTCGTCGCTGAAAGGCGTGATGGATTGCATGCGTGCGACCTCTTTGCGGTTAAGTCCGGTGATAATGGAAACGCGTGACGCCGACTGCTTTCTTCCGGCTAACGAGAACTCGCGCGATGCGATGTCCACATATACCCATCTCGCCAATTCTGCGAACTTGCCGTACGCCATACCGTTTCTCAGCAGTATGCGTACCAATGGCCGCAATATTGCGACCACCACGCTATCTAAAGTTTGATCTAATGTGCGTTTTGTCATATGTATGATTGGGATTATATTCCCACATAATAAATTTGCAAGTACAAAAACGTAAAATTGATAACTTATTGTTTTTGCATAGTTTTTAATCTGGATTGGAGCTTTCTGCAATAAACCTGAACTTGTATTGCTAGCTACCCAAGAGTAATATTGTAGCGGACAATCAGCTGCAAACAAATTTTTACCAAATGGAGTAAGGGTAATGAACAAACTCAGTTTAAAAATAGTATCGGTTTCAGGTTTAGCATTGGCTTTGATAAACTTGGCATATGGCGACGTGGGTACTTCGGGTACGGGCGGCTCCAAGAAATCCGTCCCAACCAAGAGCGTGGCCAATCCGATTGGATCAACAACTTTTGAAATTGGTGGCGGTGGCACCGGCAAACCTAAAACCAAGGCAACAACATCTGCTGCTTCAAAAGCTCCAGGATCAAGCACGGATGACGTAGGAACTTCTGGAACAGGAAAAAAATAACTGTTCCGGCATTTGTAGAAAATTTGTAAAAAAATATCAATTAAAACAGCAGGTTGGCATGCATCCACTATGTAATACCGACCAGTAATATTTTAGTCTGTAGCTTTTAGAGCCTGCCCCAAGCAAATTGGGGCAGGCTTCTCTTGACAAACTGCTGCTGCATATCCAAAATCCGTTTCCCTTTGTTATCCGACAAAGATTTGCAACCCAATTTGGCGAATTAGCTCAGCCGGTTAGAGCGACGGAATCATAATCCGCAGGTCCCCCGTTCGAATCGGGGATTCGCCACCACCTTACATTATATAGTCAGTCGAAATGCCCCTTTCTGCTGAACTTGCTTGCGACAACATTCGCGCCCGCGTATCGTCAGGGCTATGAAGCCTTTTAACTCCCTGCTCTTACTCATCGCGCTTACCACAGGCGTAGCGCATGCGGCTCGTCCCTTGCCGCCCGACGGGAACACCGGCCAGTTCAAGGCGCTCGATTACCCCATGGTGCAAATCGGCAAAAATATTTTGCGCCTTGCGCCGGGGGCACGAGTTTTCAGCGACGGTAATCGCATCGTCATGCACAACCAATTGCCCGCCGAAGCGAAAGTGATGTATCAACACGACATCAGCGGTACGGTGTTGAACATTTGGCTGCTCAGCGAAGAAGAAATACAAGAACTCAAAAAGGCCGGCAAAAAGTTTTAATGTCCACGCTGTATATCAAAACCTTCGGCTGCCAGATGAACGAGTATGACTCGGACAAGATGGCCGACGTGCTCCACGCCGAACACGGCCTCACGCAAACTGATACGCCCGATGGCGCCGACGTAGTGCTGCTCAATACTTGTTCCGTGCGCGATAAGGCACAGGAAAAAACTTTTCACGATCTCGGTCGCCTGCGCGAGCTGAAACTCAAAAACCCCAACATGATT
>JAYVGF010000220.1:0-7514 GCA_043772415.1 Betaproteobacteria bacterium | reverse complement strand
TCAAGCACCATCTGCGTCACAATCTGCCACGCTCTGAATGCAGCGTTATCTTCACGGGCTTTCAGGCGCAAGGTTCGCTCGGGCGTAAATTAGTGGATGGTGCAAAAACGGTCACCATCTTCGGTGAAGAAATTCCTGTGCGCGCGCAAATGCACACCATCGGCGGCTTGTCTGCCCATGCCGACCAGAAGGCTTTATTGGATTGGCTCGGTCATTTCAAAGTCGCGCCGAAAAAGACCTTTATCGTTCACGGGGAAAGCACCAATCGGGAAATTTTCGCGGATAAAATGCGCGAGGTTTTGAAATGGAAAGAAATTGTTTTGCCGCTTAAAGGGCAAACGTTCGAACTCTAGTTATTCGTATCTACGGCCGATCCATTCAGCAATCAATACTGGCTTGCTTGATCCTTCACGCTCGACGGTCACATCCCATACGGCTTGCGAGCCTTTTTCCATCGCTATGTCTTCCATACTTTTCAACACGAAATGCGCGCGGATCCTTGAACCTGCCGGCACAGCATCGGTAAAGCGTACTCGATTTAATCCGTAGTTCACACCCATTTTCACGCTTTTGATTTTGATGGTCTCGATGGCGATACCGGCGAGTAACGACAACGTGAGAAAGCCATGCGCGATGGTGGTTTTATAAGGGGACTCGCGCTTGGCGCGTTCAACATCGACGTGTATCCATTGATGGTCGCCGGTGGCCTCGGCGAACTGATTGATGCGTTCCTGTGTGACAGTAAACCAATCACTGACAGCAATTTCTTTGCCTACAAGCGGACGCAAGGATTCCAGATTATCGAATTCAAATAGCGGCATGTCGCTTCCCCTTTTTCTCAACGGATAGTTTAACCGAAGGCGGGGCCTAATGACACTTGCAAACTATGGGATAATAACTGTCAACAACAGGCTCTCCCGAGGAAGAATATGAAATATAAACCATTAGGCAGTAGTAATCTCAACGTGTCAGAGATATGTCTCGGCACCATGACTTATGGTCAGCAGAATACGGAAGCCGAAGCGCACGAGCAACTTGACTACGCGGCAGCGCAAGGCATCAACTTTATCGATTGTGCTGAAATGTACCCTGTGCCAGGCAAAGCGGAAACGCAAGGGCGTACCGAACAATACATCGGCACTTGGTTGAAAAAGCAGCCGCGCGATAAAACTATAGTGGCCACCAAAATCACCGGTCCTGCGCGCGGTTTCAAATGGATACGCGGCGGCGCAGTTGTTTTAGACAAAGTAAATATTAATTTGGCCATCAATGGCAGCTTGCAAAGATTGCAGACGGATTATGTCGATGTCTATCAAATCCACTGGCCCGAGCGCAATGTGCCGATGTTCGGCGCCTGGAAATTTGACGCAGCCCTTGAGAGCGAAACTACACCGATTCGTGAGCAACTCGAATCACTGGCCGAGCTGGTGAAAGCGGGCAAGATACGCCATGTGGCGTTATCCAACGAAACACCGTGGGGCGTGAGTGAGTTTTGCAAAATGGCCGACATGCATAACTTGCCGCGCGTAGTGTCGATACAAAACGCCTATAGTTTGATCAACCGTTCGTTCGAGCCTTATCTGGCCGAAACGTGCATGCGCGAAAATGTGGGCTTGCTCGCCTATAGCCCATTGGCTTTTGGCTATCTGACCGGTAAATACTTAGCCGACCCAAAAGCGCACGGACGCATCAATTTATTCGAGGGATTCCCGCAGCGTTACACCAAGCCCAATGTGCAGCCCGCTGTGAAAGCCTATGTGGAACTGGCGCAGAAATATAATCTCACCCCAACTACGCTGGCGCTGGCATTTGTGCAAAGCCGCTGGTTCGTCGCCAGTAATATTATTGGTGCTACCACGATGGCGCAACTGAAGGAAAATATTGTCGCTTGCCAAACCATCTTGCCGGAAGAAGTGCTGAAAGAAATCGATGCACTCCATCTCCGCTACTCGAACCCCGCGCCATGAGTAGCATGCTATTACGCGATGTCACGTTACGCAGATACAAAGCTGGGGACATAGGACGTATCACGCTATCACATGCGGCCTATTACCATTTGCATTGGAAGTTTGATGAATCTTTTGAAACGGAAAGGTCCAAAGAATTGGCCGTTTTTGTCTCCGCCTTTAATAAAAAAACCGATGCCTTATGGGTGGCCGAGCATGACGGGCAATTTGCCGGTTCCATAGCCATTGATGGCAAAGATCATGCGAACTCCGATGTCCAATTGCGTTGGTTTATCGTCGAGCCTGAGTGGCAAGGCAAAGGTATAGGGCAAAAGCTGATAGACCAAGCGTTAGCATTTTGCCGTGAGCGCAATTACAAAAAGGTCGTGCTGTGGACATTTGCTGGCATGGATCCCGCCAGAATTATTTACGAGCGCGCAGGTTTTCGCTTGGCTGAGGCTGTATCCAAAAGAATATGGGGCACAACGATTACCTTGCAGAAGTTTGAAATATCACTAGTCTGATTTTCGCACGCTATGCCTTTCGTAACGATCAATAAGAACCAAATTTATTATGAGTTGCAAGGCGGCGGACCGCGTTTGCTTTACATCAGCGGCACAGGCGGTGATTTGCGCCGCAAGCCGAATATTTTCGATTGGCCACCTGCTAAGCAATTTGAAATTCTCAGTTTTGACCAACGCGGCATGGGTCAAAGCGGTAAGCCGAATATCCCTTATAGCATGCAAGACTACGCTGCCGACGCCGTGCAGCTACTTGATACCGTCGGTTGGGATGATTGTTTGGTGTGGGGTTATTCTTTCGGCGGCATGGTGTCGCAGGAATTGGCGTTACGCTATCCGCAGCGAATAAAAAAACTCGTGCTCGCCGCGACATCGAGCGGCGGGGCAGGCGGCTCGTCATATCCCTTGCACGAATTACAATTGCTTACGGCCGAAAAACATGCCGAGCGCATGATCGAGTTAACCGACACGCGCCATCATGCTGCATGGCGCGCTTCGCAGGCACAAGCCTACCAATCATTGTTGGAACAAAATTTGACGGCAAATAAAATTGGCGCGGGCGAGCCGGGACGCGAAATCGGCGCGCGGCGGCAAATCGAAGCACGTAAGTTGCATCACACTTACGATCGCTTGCCGCAACTTACCATGCCGGTGTATTTATGCGGCGGCCTGCATGATGGCATTTGCCCGACTAATAATTTACTTGCGATGAAAAAACAGATTGCCGCTTCAACGCTGGAATTTTTCGATGGCGGGCATTGGTTTTTTCTGCAGGATGAGTTGGCGTTCAAGCGCATTACTGATTTTTTGCTTACATAGCTAAATTATTATAACTATTTGATTATATTGAGTTATTTGTTGTGCTCTATGGATAAAAAAATCATCAATTCAGAAAGAATAAAATCAGTTGGCTACGACCAACGCACTCGCTTGCTCGAAGTGGAATTCCGCGACGGCAGCGTCAAACAATACGCCGATGTGTCGCGCGAAATCCAGCGCAAGATCATGAGCGCCAGTTCTATCGGTAGTTTTTTTGCAGATAAGATTGAAGAGGAATTTACTGCGAAGAGAATCCGGTAAGGGGGCCACGCCCGCAAAAAAACAGCGTGTGCAGAACACAATTCAGTAGCACTCTTCTTCACCCTCTACCTGACGAGGGGCCGGATTAAAGCCAAATAGTGTCGGTACATCTGCTGACAAAATATTTTCAACTGAAAAAATCTTCCCGCTTATTTTTATCAACAGACCATGCCATTTATCTGGCGGAAGTATTGCCAGCATATCAATGGCGCCGGGCGATAAGGTGTTCGTATTTTTATCTACTAACAAAGATAAAAATGAATTCAGATCACGATCATCCACCAAACCCATGCCGTGATTAGTCTTAAGCAGCAAAGCCCCGGCTTCGTCTATTAAGACATTCTCAAAAGACCCAACAGGCATCCCCGTATGCGTTTCGATCTGATGCTTATCAGCAAAACGATACACCACAGGCGTGTAATCAAGTGACACATACACCCGTTGCGGGCCATTCTGGAAAAACCAACGGCCTAGTCCGTCGCAGGCGTAATTACGGTTAATGAAATCGGTGACGATAGGATTGCTGATGCGCTCGCCCTTGATGCGCCATTCACCTCGGCGCGATAATGACAGCCAGCCGAAGACGGCGGGAACATTCGGCCATTTGGCCATGGCTTGTTGGACTATGTCGTCCATATCGGAACTTATGTGCCTCAAGCAGGGCGGGTCACACCCGCCGTAAATATAAAAAGTGAACAACCTACTTTCATAAGGCGGGTGTGACCCGTCCTAAGGTTGAACATTACCCATCCCCACCCTAACCCTCCCCTTGAAGGGGAGGGAATGAAAGTGGAAAAGCAACCTGTTCGACCGCATACCAACCCTCCACTTACAATGGGGGGCTTCCAGTTAGTCGGCAAAGTTTGCCTGGCGCTTTTGCATGTTGGCGGTCATGGCTTCCTGCAAATCATTCGACATCAACATCGCGGCATTCCAGGTGGCGATGTAGTTGAGACCGTCGGCGACGCTGTGATCGCGCGAATATAAAATCATTTCTTTACTGCCGCGTATGGCGAGCGGGGATTTTTGTGCGATGGCAGCAGCGATTTGCATCACGCCTGCGAGTAATGATTCTTGATTGTCAAAGCAACGATTGACCAAGCCGATACGTTGCGCTTCGTCGCCCGCCATTTTGCGCCCGGTGTAAGCGAGTTCGCGTGCCATGCCGTCGGGGATGAGTTTCGGCAGGCGTTGCAGTGTGCCCACGTCGGCCGTCATGCCGATGTCGATTTCCTTTATGCTGAAAAAAGCATCCGTCGTGCTATAGCGCATGTCGCAGCAAGTGGTCATGTCGATGGCGAAGCCGACACACGCGCCGTGCATGGCGGCGAGTACCGGTTTGCGGCAACGTTCGATGACGCTCATGCAATCTTGCATGTCGAGAATTTGCCGGCGTAGTTTTTCGCGCATGCGAGCCTGGTCTTTATCGGCGACCATTTGTTGCACGCCGCCGAAGCTGATGAGATCAATGCCGGCACAGAAATGTTTACCGCGCCCACTTAACACTACAACACGCACTTCGGCTGTTTCGTCGGCCCATTTGAACGCGGTGCGGATTTCGTTCCACATGGTTTCGTTCAGTGCGTTGGCTTTATCGGGGCGATTCAACTCGATGTGGGCGATGTGGTTTTGCAGAGAAACGGCGAGAGTTTGGTAGTCCATGATTTTCCCAAAAAAATATGATTCAGAAAGTACAGCTCTGCATTTCTTAATCCGTCATTCCCGCGCAGGCGGGAATCCAGTGGGCTTAACTAGAAAAATGCCTTTCTGTTGTTGCTGGATTCCCGCCTGCGCGGGAATGACGGAGGGTTTAATTTATCTCAGTGGTGCTGTGCCTCCGTGGTGGGTGTTTAACATTATTTACCCGCTATGGCTTGCATCATCTGTTCCGCGCCCATATTGAATAGCGCCGAGCCGGGCAAATTTTGTCCGCCATCGACTACCAACAAAGTTCCTGATATATAAGTAGCGAGCGGCGACGCGAGGAACACGGCGGCTTGACCAATGTCATCGACCGTGCCCATGCGGCGCAGGGGAATCGCGTTGACCAATTGTTTAGTCGCTTCGGGGCTCGACAGTTTCCGCATGCCTTCAGTGCCTTCAATCGGGCCGGGGGCGATGGAGTTGCAACGGATGCCGTGCTTGCCCCATTCAAGCGCTAGGTTTTTCATCATATTGTCGATGCCCGCTTTGGCTGCGCCGACGTGTAATTGGTAAGCGTAAGGCATGAAGGCCTGCCCGGCGGAAATATAAATAATGCTGCCTTTGGTTTTTTTTAATTGTTCGAATGCTGCGCGCGAAGCATTGAAAGCGCCGATAAGGTCGATGTCGATGACAGTTTTGAAACCATTGGCGGAGAGTTGTTCTGCCGGGCAAATAAAATTACCTGCTGCGCCAGCGACCAATACATTCATCGGTCCGAGTTCCGCTTCTGATTTGGCGAACGCGGCTTCGAGCGCTGCCATGTCGCGGACGTCAGCAACCACCGGGCACACTTTCGCGCCGAGTGCGCGCAATTCAATCGCGGCGTTATCGAGTTTTTCCTGCGTACGACCGCAGATGGCGATGTTGGCACCGAGCGCGGCGAAATTTTTCGCGATGCCGAGGTTGATGCCGCTACCACCGCCAGTGACGAAAACGGTTTTATCTTTGAATAAATCTTTGGAAAAATACGATGCAATATTCATGTTTGCCTCTATGTAAAAATATAAATATAATCAAATAGTTACAATAATGTCAGCACGCCTGATTTTAGCTTGGGAATCACATCGTACACGCCCAGTTGCGCGGCGAATTGCACTTCATTGGTCATATTACTTTTTTGCATCAAGCGACCAATGCGTGAACGCAGCAAAGCCTGCACCGGATCGGCAGACAAAAATAAATCTTGTGAAGCGAGGGCTGCATCGGAAAATTCATAATGCGAAGGAGCAGCGCTATGCAAACAATCGACCATATAACCCGCACCGTAAAAATCTTCCAGATTAAACCCGCCGCCCGAGCCAGAGCAGACGATTAATATAGTCTCTTCAACATGGGTCTGCATGACGTGCTGCATCACCGCTTTGCCATTCAACAGCGCAGCGGCATAAACATGATCCGACGCGGCCGACTTAGCCAATGCGACGGTGCCATTGGTGGTCGAGTAAATTAACTTTTTATTTTTGAGATTAGCGTTGAGTAGAGCTAACGGCGTCGGCGGGCCGAAGCCGTCGATGTGCTTGATATTTTTCTCACCTGCCAACAGATATGAACCCGCAGAATGTTTTTGCGCCTCCTGCCGTGCGTGATGTTCGTCCATGGCGGGAATCACATGTGTGACGCCATTTTGAAATGCGGTGACGATGGTCGAGGTGGCGAATAGAATATCCAGCACGACGACGACTTTGCCCGCCAGCAATTCAACATCGAGCTCTTCTTTTTTTAGTAGTACGTGGACTTTGGGCATTTAATAATTGGCCTAATCATGAGTTACTCGTTGTCAATTGCAACTAAGCACGGAAATGTCGTCCCCTCCCTCTTGTCCTCGGGTGATTTGGCCGAGGGTTCAAGGGGAGGGAACTTAGTCTGTAGGTGAGGTAAAGTTTAGTTTGCGGCTCCAGGATTTTTTCGGCGAAACATCCCCCATCCTTCCATGCTCATCACCAGTTCATTGTGTTGGTTAAATACCTGCCAATGATTTTTGATCAAGCCGACATCCGGTTTACTTTGCGATGCACGCGCTTCCAGCGTAGTGCGCGTGACGCGTATGGTGTCGCCGGGTCGCACGGGCTTGACCCATTTCAGGTTATCGATGCCGGGCGAACCCAGGCTCGCGGCCTCGCCCAGATATTCATCCACCATCATGCGCATCACCATCGCGCAAGTGTGCCAACCGCTGGCGATGATGCCGCCGTAAAAAGAATTTTTCGCGGCGGCTTCGTCGATGTGAAACGGTTGCGGGTCGAAAGCGGTGGCGAAGGCGATG
>JAYVGF010000219.1:0-1975 GCA_043772415.1 Betaproteobacteria bacterium | reverse complement strand
AAATTCAGCGACATCGAACGCGAATCACCGTTGCGCATTACGCTGGCGCAAGGCTTGTCGGTCGGCGACAAAATGGACGACACGTTGCAAAAGGCGGTGCAGCTCGGCATTGTCGAGTTCGCAGCATTAGAAACGCAAAAAAGCATCGTGCGCCTATCCGACGAACGCGCGCAAAAGCGCTTTCAACATTGGCAGCAAGTGGCGATTGCCGCTTGCGAACAAAGCGGACGAAATCGCATTCCTGTGGTGCGCGAAGTAACACCGTTCGCCGATTTTGTGCAATCTAGTGACGCCAAGGCAACGCGTTTGCTGCTCTCGCCGCGCGGCGATAACTATATGAATAAATTTAATAATTTACCAAACGAAATTATTCTGCTTTGTGGCCCCGAAGCGGGATTATCCGACAGCGAAGAAACGCTGGCGATCCAACAAGGATTTATTCCCGTGCGCCTCGGCCCGCGCATTTTGCGCACGGAAACCGCAGCGCTCGCGGCACTGGCGGCGATGAATGCTTTATGGGGCGACTATAAAGCGTGATTATTACCAAAAGGTTTCATCGTATAATCACTGCATCAATCAAGGACAGCCAATGACCGCTACTGCCTTACCGATTACCGCAACTAGCGAACCCCAAGCGCAATTCAAAACCGAAGCCTTTGTGCAATGGTTCCGCTCGGCTGCACCTTATATCAATTCGTTTCGTGATAAAACATTCGTCATCGCTTTCGGCGGCGAAGTGGTCAGCGACGGGAAATTCTGGGAGCTGACGCACGACATCAACTTACTCGCCGCGCTCGACGTGCGCATCGTGCTGGTACACGGCGCGCGCCCGCAAGTCGAATTCCAAATGAAAGAACGCGGCATCGATACCAAATTTATCCACGGTCGTCGCGTCACTGACGCCGCCGCACTGACTTGCGTGATGGAAGCCTGCGGCACCTTGCGCGTAGAAATCGAAGCGCTGTTCTCCGTCGCGATGGCAAACACGCCGATGCAAGGTGCGGACATCCGCGTCGCGTCGGGCAATTTTATTACCGCTAAACCGATCGGCGTATTGGATGGCGTCGATTACATGCAGACCGGCGAAGTGCGCAAAATCGATGTGGTCGGCATCAATCGTCGCCTGGAACAACAAGAAGTCGTATTGCTCTCACCATTAGGCTATTCGCCCACCGGCGAAGTATTTAATCTCACCATGGAAGACGTGGCGACCACCACGGCGATCGAACTCAAAGCCGACAAATTAATTTTTCTCATGGACACTAACGGCGTTAGCGACAATCGCGGCACTTTGCTGGAAGAACTGACGGCGGAAGAAGCGGAAACTTTGCTCGCGGAAAACGCCGCGAATTTATCCGAAGACGCGCGCATCTATTTGCCTTCCGCGATCAAAGCGTGCAAAAAAGGCGTCGGCAGAACGCACTTAATCACACGCCATGTGGACGGCGCCATGCTGATGGAATTATTCAGCCGCGACGGCATCGGCACTATGGTGACGCAACACTCGTTGGAAAATTTACGCCAAGCCACCATTGATGACGTCGGCGGATTATTACAAATCATCGAGCCGCTGGAAGAACAAGGCATCCTCGTGAAACGCGGTCGCGAAGTATTGGAAACCGAAATCGGCAACTTCGCCCTGCTCGAACACGACGGCATCATCATCGGCTGCGCCGCGTTATATAAATTTCCCGATCAAGCCTCAGCCGAGCTCGCCTGCCTCGCGGTCACGCCGGATTTCCGCAGCGCAGGTCGCGGTGAGCGTTTGCTCAATCACATGGAAAAACTCGCCGCCGCGCAAAATATCAAAAAACTTTTTGTGTTATCGACCCGCACCATGCATTTTTTTCTCGAACGCGGCTTCACCGAAACCGACGTCTCACAACTCCCAGAGAAAAAACAAATGCTCTACAACTTTGAGCGCCGCTCGAAAATATTTCTCAAATCCATCGGCGCTTGATTATCATAACTATTT
>JAYVGF010000218.1:0-17088 GCA_043772415.1 Betaproteobacteria bacterium | reverse complement strand
AACCTACGCAGCGGCAACCCCAAACGCCTACAACCACCGATGGCAGATTACCTACACCGCATCGGCCCGCAAGAACACGCCCTGCTCCATCAAGTATTGTCCTGCGCCGCCATCGGCTCACCCGACACGGTAAAGCGTGGCTTGCAAGCTTTCATCGAACAGACAGGGGCTGACGAATTGATGATCACCTCACAGATATTCGATCATGCTGCTCGGTTGCGGTCGTATGAGATCACAGCAAAACTTCGTTTAGCGTTGGGTTGACGGCATCCTTTAAGAGATGATTACGCCATGGTCGAGGAGATCACCGTGATCAAAGCAAAACAGCGCCATCAATGCATGAAAAAATTGATGCGCGAAATTAAAACTAGACAGTAATTTGCCGGACAATTTCTCTAACCTCTAAGCTGTTCAGATTATTATCATCTTGGAGATAAAGATGCAGCTTGTTGGTACAAAACTCTATGACTTCTGCTAAATCTTTTTCAATCCCAAGATAATGCTCGAGATCTCCGTTCTTGAGAATGAAAGTTCTACTTGAGTAAGCTGTAGCTATTTTAGTATCGCAATCAGTATGTTTCGCCTTGAAATCCACTACTGCAGCGAATGTCTTTAGGCTGGTTTTTTGAATCTTAGGGTAAAAGAGATTGTATGCGTAATCTAGGTCAGCAACTCTATACACAATCAGCCCAAAGCTCTCAAAAAGAAGAGTCCATTGATCCAGCTCTTCTTTGCCGCCAACATGAAGTATCGCAATCTCTTGATCCAGCCCCTGGTACAGCAACTGGACTACTGCCTTAAAGAAGAACCGATCGGAATCACCTTCAACTAGAACGACTTTCTTTGCAAAAAAAGCATATGTTGACCTCGTGTTGTCCAAAATACGAATCAAGACTTTTTGTTCAGCCGTAAGTCTAGGAAATCGTATTTCTGTATACCCGTCAGCATTCAGAGTAAACCGCCTTACACTGCTAATTGTTGTCGAGTTTATAAGTGCTTCAGAATGTGTAACCAAAATATATTGGCAGCTTTGGTGTTTGTTCAGCTCCCGAATTACCTGTAAATACTCATGCTGAAACTGATAATGTAGATGAATTTCTGGCTCATCAATAATTACCAGCCCTCCTTTTAAGTCCCCTCTTCCGTAAGCTTCAAAAACCAAATGAGTAATAGCCTTTTGCCCAGCGCTGAGGCTGTTTATATCTGTAAGAGTTTTATTTCTGCGCAAATCTAGAAACTCAAAACTATATTGCCATGTGCGAAGATCAAGCAGTTTAATTTTGCACATCAAATTAACTATACGGAGACGTTTGTTGATCTCCACAATAAAAGGCATTAGCAGCCGCCTCGCACTCAGCTTCATCCATCCTCTGTGAAATTAAGCCAAAATGTTTTTCGGCAACACGGAGACGAACAAGTGCAAAAATCGCTGGTTCCGAGTTATCGTTAGAATTCAAACTCCTGCCGTAATCTGCACTCCGAATTTGCTGTATCTGCGTTGCTGGATGACTATCTCGCAAGCTGATAGAAGCATTGAAAGCGTGGTAATTACGATAACTGCTAATTAGAGTGAATGATTCGTATAGCGTTTCAATCGGGTTTTCTGCATTCTCGAAATTATAGAGAGAGATCGTTTCCTTAAAAAAATTATAGTCCGTTAGGTATTCATAGCCAAAATCTTGCACACAATCTAGTGGCTGTGCAGAGAATGTTCTATCCCTTCGGTTTAAGGTAATATCGAAGGTATAGGTTTCTCCGTGGGTAGACACAACAGATGCGCCACGAGTGGTATAACTCCCCGCCCAAGTGACCAAAGTTTCCTGTTTATCTTGTAGGTACTGAAGGTTTTTCTTATCTATCTCGTCCAACTTAACCACAATGCGGATTTTTTGTGGTTCGTCTTCCGTATTCCAGTTAGGGTCAAGTCTGAAACCACTATACGAATTATTATTTGCAGGCTGAAGAATTTGCCTTCGCTGGTCAGCGTTAACACTATTCCGCTGATTATAGAGATCTTGATTGAGATTATATTGTTTGTAGAGAACCCGCCTAAATAAAAAATTTATGACCTCCAAAGCTGTTGATTTACCAGAGCCATTTTCCCCAATGATAATATTCAGATCATCATCAAAACTGATCTTCGCTGCATTTTCGACGTCATCAAAATATTTGAAACTCAGGATGTTTGATAGCTGCAATGATATTATTTTCATACTGTACTTTCGATCGAAAATTCTATTGCTATGAAAAAATTAATATTCATGTTTAATTTATTTTAAAATTCTATGAAGTTAACGAAATCGAGAATAAGCCAATGACGCAGCGGCAATATCTGCCAAAGCGGAACCGACGGATTTGAATAGTGTGATTTGTTTGTCGTCGCCGCGCCCTTGATGCTGGCCGCTACAGAGTTTATCCAACGTGGTAATCGACGACGACTCTATCAAACACCATTTTAGCGGATGAATAAAATCACCCGCCTCGACCCATGCCATTTTAGTGTCAGCAAACAACGTAGCGTTGGCGACCAGCGCATCGTCGGCTTCGCGCATATTTTCGCGGAAGCCGCCGATTAAATCGATGTGGGTGCCGGGCTGGACCCATGCGCCCATGATTAGCGGTTGCGTGGATAGAGTTGCGGCGGTGATCATGTCACTGGTTTCCGCTGCTGCTTTCAAATCACTCGCGACCGATGCGTTAAATCCTTGCGCGTGCAATTGCGTGACTAATTTTTCTGCTCCCTCGGGATTTCGATTCCACACTTTGACCGACTGCAGTTTGCGCACGGCGGAATACGCGGCGGGCATCAGGCTGGCGACGCGGCCTGCGCCGACTACTAATAAATGTTCCGCATCTTTACGCGCGAGAAAGTCTGCGGCGGCGGCGGACGTGGCTGCGGTGCGCATGGCGGTGAGTTGATTGCCGTCTATCGACGCGAGGGTTTGCCCGGTTTTGTTGGAATATAAAAGATAAGTGGAGTTGAGCGCGGCGATTTTGTTTTGTGCGTTGTCGGGAAACACGTTGACGATTTTGACGCCGAGAAATTCGTCATTCCATGCGGGCATGAGTAATAGCGTCGGTGTTTCGCGCATGTTCGCATTGCCGACGGAATAGTGTAATCGTTCGGGCACAGTGGTCGCGCTGGCGAACATGGACTTCATCCGCTCGACCAGTTCAGGCCACGGCAATAGCTCGGCGAGCTGGTCGGCGTTCATCTGCTTCATGCTACAAAAAATCTTTGGTTCATTTCCTCCAGCCCCACTGTTGCCAGCACTTCTTGTAATCGTTCTGTCGGGCGCTTACGCGGGAGGTTTTGGTAGCTGGCGATGATGAGTTCGTTTTTCATTGAGTGTTCCCAGCCCACTAATTCCGTCACGCTGACTTGGTAGCCGTGGGCTTCGAGTTGCAGGCAGCGTAATACGTTGGTGATCTGGCTGCCGAACTCGCGCGTGTGGATGGGGTGGCGCCAGATTTCTGTTAGCGCGTCTTTGGCCAAGGCTTTGCCTTTATTTTTTTTCAGCACGCTGGCGACTTCGGCTTGGCAGCAGGGCACGAGCACGATGTGTTGTGCGTGTTTTTTCAGCGCGAAGTTGATTGCGTCGTCCGTTGCCGTGTCACACGCATGCAGCGCGGTGACGATGTCGATTTTTTCTGGCAGCTTGTTTGACGTGATAGATTCGGCGACGGATAAATTGAGGAAGGACATGCGCGGAAAGTTTAAGCGTTGCGCCAGCTCGGTGGATTTTTGTACCAGATCATCGCGGCGCTCGATGCCGTAAATATGTGAAGCGTTTTGTTGTGCTTTGAAAAATAAATCGTACAAAATAAAACCCAAATAGGACTTGCCTGCGCCGTGATCGACTAATGATATATCTATTTGATTTAATTGAATATTTTTTAATAGCGGCTCGATGAATTGAGTCAGGTGATATACCTGTTTCAGCTTGCGCCGACTGTCTTGATTCATCTTGCCGTCGCGGGTGAGGATGTGCAGCTCTTTTAACAACTCGACGGATTGTTCGGGTTTAATTTCGTGCATGTTTAGATTGAACCGCGTAAAAAAGTAAAGGCTAAACCTGCGAACGCGCAAGCAGCGATAACCATTATCACATTGGCTTTGAAACGGAACAATGCGATGCAAGCGATGATGCACAAAGCGATGGAAAACCAATCTGGTCTGGCAGAAAAACCTTTAGGCCAGAATACATGCCAGGCGAAAAACACCGCGAGATTGACGATGACGCCGACTACTGCGGAGGTGATTGCGCTCAGCGGCGCGGTGAATTTGAGGTTGCCGTGCGTCGTCTCGATAAACGGGCCGCCGAGAAAAATAAATAGGAAGCTGGATAAAAAAGTAAAAAACGTCACCACACTTGCCGCGATAAACGCCGATGCAAACAAAGCATCGGGCCCCAAAACCGATTTGGTCCAGCCACCGACAAAACCGACGAAGGTGACCACCATGATCAACGGGCCGGGCGTGGTTTCGCCCAACGCGAGGCCGTCTATCATTTGCGCGGCGGTGAGCCATTGATGTTCGACCACTCCGCCTTGATACACATACGGCAACACGGCATAGGCGCCGCCGAAAGTAAGCAGCGCGGCTTTGGTGAAAAACCACGCCATTTGCGTCAGCACACTGGCTTTGCCGAAGATGGCGATCAGTAACAACATGCTCAACAGCCAAATCAATACACCGATCAGCGCGACGCGCAGGCATTTTTGCTTGCTGAATAGCGCATGTTGCGGCGTTGGTGTGTGATCGTCAATCAATGCGGGTTGGTGCGGTTTGCCTGAGGCGGCATGCGCGCTGGATAGTTTGAAAGTCGCTGGCGAATAACGGCTGTAAATCGCGCCGAAGATTGCGGCGGATAAAATAATTAACGGAAAGGGTAGATTGAAAACGAATATCGCAATGAAGGCTACGACCGCTATAGCTATCAGCACAGAATTTTTTAGCGAGCGCGTGCCGATGCGATAGGCGGCGAATAATACTATCGCTGTCACTGCCGGCTTAATGCCGTACAAAATACCAGCGACGGCAGCGATGTGGCCATAAGCCAAATATATCCACGATAACAAAAGCAAAATGAAAAACGACGGCAACACAAACAACACGCCAGCGACGATACCGCCCCAGGTGCGGTGCATCAGCCAACCGATATACACGGCGAGTTGTTGCGCTTCGGGCCCGGGTAGCAGCATGCAGTAATTCAGCGCGTGCAAAAATCGCTGCTCGGAGATCCAGCGTTTTTGCTCGACTAGATCATGATGCATGATGGCGATTTGCCCGGCTGGTCCGCCGAAACTGATGAAGCCGAGTTTGAGCCAGTATTGGAATGCTTCGAAAAAACTGATGGTTTCGGGAGGAGAACTGGGTTGTCGTTGGGTTGTCATTTGGCTATCTTACGTTATCTGATGAGAGGAGTTAATTTTATGGAGCAGTCATACTCCGTACATCTTCAACCCATCCCCACCTAACCCTCCCCTTGAATGGGAGGGGACTAAAGCAGATCTTTCGCTGCGCTCAGGATGACACCACAGGAAATAAAGGAAATATTTTATGAACTGAAACAGAATAAATTACTTATAATAATCAATTATTTACAATTTTTCTTTTTTTGTTGTTCTCATGGCAAAATCATTTTTTTATAGCCATACTATGTATATGCATGACAAATCCATTACACGCTTATTTCACTTTTTACTCACGCTGATTTTTTTCGTGGTGTCATTTGCGCACGCCGCCTTTCCATTAACGGAAAACAAAAGCGGCTTGCCGAGCTTGGCGCCGATGATTGCAACGGTGACGCCATCGGTAGTGAATATTTCCGTGTTGTCGCGCTCGCCTGCGGAAGACAATCCGCTGTTCCGCGATCCGTTCTTCCGTCGCTTTTTCGATATCCCCGATGCGGCGACCAAGCCGCAGCGCAGCGCTGGCTCTGGCGTGATCGTCGATGCGGGAAAAGGTTATGTGCTGACCAATAATCATGTGATTAAAGATGCACAGCAAGTGATCGTTACGCTGAAAGACCGGCGTCAATTCACCGCACAATTGGTCGGCACGGATCCGGGCACCGACATCGCGGTGTTGAAAATCGATCCGCAAAATTTAACCGCGTTGCGTTTCGGCGATTCGGATGCGCTCGATGTCGGCGATTATGTGGTGGCCATCGGTAATCCGTTTGGCCTTGGGCAAACCGTCACGTCGGGGATTATCAGCGCGCTCGGACGCACTGGTTTGAATATCGAAGGTTATGAAGATTTTATCCAGACCGACGCGTCGATCAATCCGGGCAATTCCGGCGGCGCGCTGGTAAGTTTACGCGGCGAGCTAATCGGCATTAACACTGCCATCATCGGCCCGACCGGCGGCAATGTCGGCATCGGCTTCGCTGTGCCGACCAATATGGTTCGTGAGGTGATGAACCAAATCGTGCGCTACGGTGAAGTGAAGCGTGGGCGTTTCGGCGTCAACGCGCAGGACTTGACGCCTGATCTCGCCACTTCGCTCGGCATTAACACCAATGAGGGCGCGCTCGTAACGGAAGTCGAATCCGGTTCGCCCGCCGACAAAGCCGGCATCAAACCGCGCGATGTGATTTTAATCGCCAATGGCAAACCGGTGCGCGGCGCGGCGGATGTGCGCAATCGCGTGGCGCTCACGCCGATCGGTGAAGAAGTGGAATTCAAATTATTGCGCGATGGGAAGCAAATCGCTGCCAAAGCCAAAGTGGTTGCGCCATTTACCTTGGCGTCAGTCGAAGGCCGCATGATTGCGCAACTCGAAGGCGCTTTTGTCGCCAACATTGATCGTGGCATGCCGATGTTCGGCAAAGTGGAAGGGGCATTAGTGGCGCGCGTGGAAGCGAATTCGCCTGCCTGGTTTTACGGCCTGCGGCCCGGCGACATTATTGTCAGCGTGAATCGCATTCGCACAAAAAATATTGCCGAATTGCAGAATGCTTTGCGCAACAACGAACGCAATGCGATAGCCGTGACCTTATTGCGCGGAGATTTCCGGCTGACGATTTTGATACGCTGAGTTATTTTGCAGGTAACTTGAAATGCGGATTGTGAATTAAACCCAACGCATTACCAAACGGATCGCGTACTACGGCGACTTTAATACCGCCGCCGACATCCGCTACCGGGTTGTGCATGGTAGCGCCGCGTTTTAACAAGCGTTCGTATTCTGCGTCGATGTCGCTGACGCCCCAATAAGCGACGACATTTTCCACTTCGGCCGGCGAGGGTTTTTCCTGCTGCAAACCTAATTCGAAACCTGCGACGTTAAAACCGACATAAAACGGTTCGTCGAAATACGGCTCGACGCCGAGCACATCGGCATACCAACGCTTGGCGTGTGCCAAATGATTGACCTGATAAATCGTGGTACGCAGGCCGAGCAGCATGGTTTATTTTTTCATGGTGTCGAAATAAGCGTAAGCGGGTTTAGGCAAATCAGATGCTTCGAACTTTGCCTGCTCGCCCGGCGTAACCGGCGCTTTTTCCCACCAAATAGCGCGCGCTTTTTGTTGGTCGGCGGCCATGTCAGGATTTTTGTCCATTAACTCGCGTATGAATTGGGTAATTTCGGATTCGTATTTTTTGTGTCTCATATTGCCATCGCTGGTGAATAAAGTTTACAGGCTATTATAACGCGCTGGATTGACCTAAAGGGATCGCGGCTCTAACATGCTTGTCGGCACTTAGTCGCCAAAAACAAAAGGATAATGATATGGGCAAGATAATTTGGATGGGTATGGTAGGTTTGGTTACAGGCGCCCTCGCGGCGTTTTTGATTCCGGGTAAGGAAAATCTGCCTTGGTGGGGCATCATGATCGTCGGCATTCTCGGCTCGTATGTTGGCGGATTTATCGGCAACATGATTTTCAAACCCAAAGCCGGTGAAGCCATGCTCAGCCCGGGCGGCTGGGTCATGTCGATCTTGGGTGCCATTCTATTACTCGTCAGTATCCGTATGCTGTAGAAATTAGTATCCGCTAACTCGTTAAACCGAGTGTTAAATGGCCGGCTAGCCCGGCCATTTTGTTTTTTGAGAAATATACCCTTTGTAAACAGATAATTGTTGTAGATAGACAACACAGTAGCGCTATTCGCCACTGTTCTACGCTGCCCCTTCTTGCTAATTTCCAATCGTGCCGCGCACAATGCAATGAGAAAAAAATACACAGTATTTTCATCAAAAATACAGTGTGGAAGATTTTCCCATTATCCCAACACCATGCTAGACTAAAAATACTATGAATGATCTTTCAGGCGGTCATATCGCCGTGTCACCTCCGCGCTCACTTACTATTGCCCTGCGTCGATTGCTGCGACCTCTGGTTCGGCTGCTGCTCGCTAACGGTATTACTTATCCTTTTTTATCCGGCTTGATGAAATCGGTCTATGTCGATGTCGCGGTCAAAGATTTCCCGCTGCCGGGCAAAAACCAAACCGATAGCCGCATCAGCCTCTTGTCCGGCGTGCATCGCAAAGACGTACGCCGTTTTCGTCATGACGTAGTCGATAATCCCGCTGTGCCGCCCTCCGCCGTATCACTCGGCTCGGAATTATTGACCAAATGGACCAGTCACAAAGATTATCTCGACCAAGACGGCAGCCCGATTCCGCTGCCGCGCCTGTCTGGTAAGGCCCACGAAAAATCATTTGAATCGATGGTCGAATCCATCAGCAAAGACATACGCTCGCGCGTAGTGCTCGACGAATGGTTACGCATCGGCGTCGCGCGTTTGGATGAAGAAAATAATGTCTGCTTGAATGTCGATGCATTTGTGCCGGCCAAAGGCTTTGACGAAAAAGCGTTTTACTTCGGCCAGAACATGCACGACCATCTCGCCGCCGGTATGCAAAACCTGATGAGCAACCCCGCGCCGTATTTCGACCGCTGCGTTTATCACGACATGCTCACGCCAGCGTCGGTAAAAGAGCTGGATGAACTCACACGTGAATTGGGAATGAATGCGCTGCAGGCGGTTAACCGCAAAGCGCTGGAATTGAAAAAACTGCAGACGCCTGACGACAGCACGGCGCGCTTCCGCGTCAATTTCGGCTTGTACTTTTTTAATGAATATACCGAGACGCGCGCTGATCGCGACCGCCGGCGCGAGCCGCGTGATCGTGCAAAGATTGAAGAACCCGAAGATAAATAAGACTTCTTGTATGACAAAAAACCTGCCTCGGCAGGTTTTTTTTCGCGCTGCTTTTGAAAACCGAATGGGAACAGATTGATGCGTCTTGGCAACGGCACCGCCTGTGCTATTGTATGCAGTGCGTGAATTAAGCGGGATAAATGATGTTTTATAAGTTATTAATTATATTAAGTTTTTTTGCATTGCCTGATACAGCTTGCGCAAAAGAAATATTGCGCCTCGGCACCACTACATCGACTGAAGATTCAGGATTGTTGAAATTTCTGTTGCCTGAATTTGAAGCGAAAAATAAATTGCGCGTGCACGTGATTTCCACCGGCACAGGCAAAGCATTGAAGCTGGGCGAAAACGGCGACGTCGATGTGCTGTTAGTTCACAGCCGACCGGATGAAGAAAAATTTATCACTGAGGGTTACGGCGTCGATAGGCGCGACGTGATGTATAACGATTTTGTTATCCTCGGGCCGGCCAACGACCCGGCGAAAATCCGCGGCATGACCGACGCGGTCGCTGCGCTGAAAAAAATTCAATCCAGCAAATCCGTTTTCATTTCGCGCGGCGACCAATCCGGCACGCACAAAATGGAGAACCGGCTTTGGGCCATGGCTGGGTTGCAGCCCGTCTGGGCCAACTATTTTTCCATCGGCCAAGGCATGGGCGAGACGCTGAACATGGCCTCATCGAAACAGGCTTACACATTGAGTGACCGCGGCACTTACATCGCTTACAAGCAGCGTGCTACGCTGGATGTATTGGTGACGGGCGATCCGCGTATATACAATGCTTATGGTGTCATGGCCGTGAATCCGAAACGCTACGCTACGATCAATTACTCCGGCGCACAAAAATTCGTTGAATGGATTACTTCGCCGGAAGGCCAACAACGCATCGCCGCATTCCGCGCGCATGGAGAACAATTATTTTTTCCTAATTTCGGCGTTGCTTCCCCAACCACAAAATAAGTCGTGAGAAAACCAAAATGAATTTGCTGGATTCGATACATCAAGCCTTTTCTCTATTGTTGTCCGGCGATAAAGAATTGTGGCAAACGATTTTTATTTCCCTGCGCGTGTCTATTCTGGCATTGCTGTTAGCCACGCCGTTTGCCGTGGCGCTGGGCTTTTTTCTCGCCACAACGCATTTCTTTGGCCGACGCATCGTCATCGTTGTGTTGCAGAGTTTCCTGTCATTTCCCACGGTGGTAGTCGGCCTCATTCTGTATCTGCTGCTGACGCGTAGCGGCCCGCTGGGAAATTTTAATTTATTATTCACGCAGGACGCGATGATATTGGGTCAAGCAGTAGTCGCGTTTCCCGTGCTCGCGGCATTCACTCTGGCCGCTGTGCAGGCAACCGACCAGCGCGTACGCGAAACCGCCATGAGCCTCGGCGCATCTCGTTGGCGCGCCATGCTGACTACTTTACGCGAAGTGCGTTTCCCCTTGATGGCGGGCGTGTTCAATGGCTTCGGCCGCGTCATTTCCGAAGTCGGTTGCGCCATGATGGTCGGGGGCAATATCGCCGGTGTCACGCGCAACATCACCACTGCCATCACACTGGAAACCGGCAAAGGCGATTTTGCCCAAGGCATTGCCCTCGGCGTAGTGCTGATGCTACTCGCGGTCAGCGTGAATATCGCACTGGCGTTTGTGCAAGGAAAAGGAGCGCCTAAATGAGCGACATTTTATTATCTATCGTCGGATTGCAAAAAGCATTTGGTGATCGCGATGTGCTCGACCTCGAAGCGCTGGCGTTTCATGCAGGCGAAAGTTATGTGCTCACCGGCGACAACGGCGCCGGCAAATCCACTTTGCTGCGCATCCTCGCCGGCCTGGAAAAATCCGATGCCGGTCAAATGCGCTACCTCAGCAACGTTATCGACCTGAATAAATATCCGGATCAACTACGCCGCGAAATTATGTATGTGCATCAGCACCCGTATTTATTCGATACCACGGTGGCAGATAACATTGGATACGGCTTAAAACTGCGCGGCATGCCGCGCGCGGAACGCGATGAAATCATTAGCGAAGCATTAGTCTGGTCGGGCATCACACATCTTCGCAACGTACCGCCGCAAAAACTCTCCGGCGGCGAAAAACAACGCGTCGCCCTGGCCCGCGCCAAAGTGCTCGACCCGAAAGTCATTCTGTTCGACGAGCCGACGGCCAATCTCGACATCGACGGGCGACGCCAGGTGATCTGGCTACTGAATAAAATGGTATCGGAAAAAAATTGCGTGGTTGTCGCTTGCCACGACCATGAGATTATCAACTTGCCGCACATGCAGAGGTTGCATTTGCGCGAAGGTAAATTGGAAGACCCGCAAGTGAAGCAGAATAAGTTGGCATTTTGATTTAGCTTTACGCGTGGGCGTCATCCCCGCTACAAAATCCGTTGCTACCACTTTGTTAGTTACATCGTTCCCTCCCCTTTAAGGGGAGGGATAGGGTGGGGATGGGTGTAAGTTGTTCGCGACGAAGCTGTTACAGATGTGCTCAAACTAACTTTGCCGGGGGTAGCCCGGCGGCTAGTCACTTTTTTGCTTCGCCAAAAAAGTAACCAAAAAAGGCGAACCCGCCGCACTGCTTTTTGTTTTTTGGTTTTTGTTGTCGCCGCTATTTCTGCTGCCGCCGCTTTTATAGAACCGGTTGCGTCGAGCACAAACTCGCTGGAACCTTCAATTCAAATCGTCATCACTGCGTAGCTCAAACATGTGCTCGCCGACGACCCCCGCTAGGCAGCAAAAATAGCGGCGGCGCAGAAGGGTGGACTATTCTCTCTTCGTATTCAAAGATGCTGTCATTCTGACCCTGAGCATGCCGAAGGGGAAGAATCTGCTGTCGTAAGCGTCAAATCAAAAGCGAAAAGCAGATCCTTCGCTATCGCTCAGGATGACAAAGGTAGGGTGCGCCGCGCGCACGCGTAGCGGTGATTCAAGCATCAGTTGGTGTCACTACCATCACCCCTATCCCAACCTTACTCCCGTCAAGGGGGAATGAGTGCGATGCAGAAACAATAAAACCTAAGCCTTAATGCGCTACCTGCAACAACTTTTGCAATTCACCGTTCTCATACATTTCCGTCATGATGTCCGAGCCGCCGACGAATTCGCCGTTCACGTATAACTGCGGAATGGTCGGCCAGTTGGCGTATTCCTTGATGCCTTGGCGAATGTCGGGGTTTTGTAATACATCGACGGTGAAGGGTTTATCCACACCGCAGGCTTTCAGCATTTGCGCGGCTTTGGATGAAAATCCACACTGCGGGAATTGCGGTGTGCCTTTCATATACAACACAACTTTATGATTCGTAACTTGTTCTTTAATGGTATCTAAAACGCTCATGGCGACTCCAAAGGGATAATTAAAAAAATGATATTAATCAAATACTTACTTTATTATACGATTTCGATTTCGGTTTCAATTTACTATTTATGCAATTATAAACTATCGGGGCAACACTACTTGCGTTGTCCGCCACTCACACGCGGTATGCCCGCTAAATCCTTCTCACAGAATATGGGGTTGAAACCCGCTTGTTTCAACAGGGCTGCGCAAGCTTGTTCTTGATCATATCCATGCTCGATCAACAACCATCCTCCGCTATTCAAATGTTCAGGCGCGCCGTCAATAATTTTGCGTATCGCATCGAGGCCGTCGCTGCCCGCTGTCAGCGCTTGTATCGGCTCGTGACGTAAATCGCCTTGCGACACATGCGCATCGGCATCGGCAATATAAGGCGGGTTGGAAACGATGATGTCAAATTTTGCTTTGCCTACCGGCCGATACCAATCGCCGAGGATTAATTGCAATTGATTATTGAATTCTTTAGCGATAATCGCATCGGCATTTTTTCGTGCGATGACAAGCGCCGCTTTGGATTTTTCCACCCCTGTGACTTGCGCGGTGTCGCAGAGTTTCGCAATCGTCACCGCCACCGCGCCGCTGCCAGTGCCGAGGTCGAGTACGCTGGCGGCAGGATTTTTTTTCAGCCGGGCCAGCGTCAGATCCACCAGCAATTCGGTTTCCGGTCGCGGTATCAACACTGCCGGCGACACCTCGAACATCAGGCCATAAAACTCGCGCGTGCCCGTGAGATACGCAACCGGCTCGCCGAAGCGTCGGCGCGCGAACAGAGACTGTGCCAACAATGCGCGTTTTGTTTCGACGTTGCGCTCCGGGTAGCTGATCAGGGCCGTGCGGCTCCACCCCGTTGCATGCTCCAGCAACATCTGCGCCTCTATCGTCGGCAGATCGCTGGCTTGCAATAATGCGGCCACGCTATGCGCCATTACGCGGCCTCTTCGCCTAAATTGGCCAGCAATTCGGCTTGATGCTCCGCCATCAACCCCGCCGTCAGCTCGCTTAAATCGCCGTCCATAATCGCGTCTATTTTATACAACGTGAGATTGATACGATGATCGGTGATACGTCCCTGCGGGAAATTATACGTGCGGATGCGCTCGGAACGATCACCGCTGCCGATCAGTGATTTACGCGTCGCCGCTTCTTTGGCATGTTGCTCGCGCTCCTGTTTATCGCGGATGCGCGCGGCGAGCACGCTCAAGGCTTGCGCTTTATTTTTATGTTGCGAGCGGCCGTCCTGACATTCGACGACGATGCCGGTGGGAAAGTGCGTGATGCGGATTGCCGAATCGGTTTTGTTAATATGCTGTCCGCCCGCACCCGACGCACGGAACGTGTCGATGCGGATATCCGCCGGATTGATGATCACGCCGCTGACATCATCTGCCTCGGGCATCACCGCTACCGTGCAAGCGGAAGTATGAATACGGCCTTGCGTTTCCGTATCCGGCACGCGCTGCACGCGATGGCCGCCGGATTCGAATTTCAATTTTGAATACGCGCCCTGACCGATCACGCGCGCGATAATTTCTTTATAGCCGCCGACTTCGCCAACGCTTTGCGATATGACTTCTACTTGCCAGCGGTTGCGCTCGGCGAAGCGCGAATACATGCGGAACAAATCGCCGGAGAACAACGCGCTTTCATCACCACCCGTGCCGGCGCGGATTTCGAGAAAAATATTGCGCTCGTCATTCGGGTCTTTGGGTAATAATTCTTTTTGCAGATCCGCTTCAAGCTGGATGATTTTTTCTTTGCCCTCGCGGATTTCCGCTTCGGCGAATTCTTTCATCTCCGCATCGCTCAGCATCGCTTGCGCCTCGGCGATATGTTTTTCCGTTTGCTGATACGCCTTGAACAGTTCGACCACTGGCGTAATCTCAGCGTGCTCGCGCGTGAGCTTGCGGTAATTATCCATGTCGCTGGTGACGGTTTCGCTCATCAGCAGACGATCCAGCTCGACCAGCCGTTCGCTGAGTTGCGTCAATTTATTCGCAATGCTCAATTTCATTATTCTTTGTCTTCACTTTTTTCCGGCGCAATATATAGCCTGCCGAGTAATTGAGATAATTTTTCCCGCTCGGCGCCTTCGGCATCCTTCAACACGTGCGTCGGGTGGTGCAGGAATTTGTTGATCAAGCCGTTGCCCAATTGTTCCAAAACGCTTAACGGATCTTCACCGCGGGCCAACATTTTTTTAGCGCGTTCCATTTCAATTTGTTTATACGTTTCCGCATGGTCGCGCAATTGACGGATCACCGGCACCTGCTCGCGCGTTTCCAGCCAACGCATGAAGTCGGTTACTTGCGCGTCAATAATGGCTTGCGCATCCGCTACCGCGCCTTGCCGTGCGTCGCGGCCTTCGCGCACGACGCCGGCGAGATCATCGACGGTGTATAAATAGACATCGTTCAATCGCGCCACTTCTGGCTCAATGTCGCGCGGCACGGCGAGGTCGAGCATGAACATGGGCCGATGTTTGCGCGTTTTGATCGCGCGCTCGACCAAGCCTTTGCCTAGCAGGGGCAAAGTACTGGCCGTACAACTGACGACGATATCGTTCGCAGCAAGATGCTGCGGCAGCTCGCCAAGCGTAATGGCTTGCCCGCCGAATTTGTGCGCTAACGCCTGTCCACGTTCCAAAGTCCGGTTCGCAATGGTGATGCGTCGCGGTTTTTTGGCAACAAAATGTTGCGCGCTCAGGTCGATCATCTCGCCCGCGCCGATGAATAAAATATTTAATTGCGACCAATCATCGAAAATATTTCCCGCCAGGCGTACGCCTGCAGCGGCCATCGACACCGAGCTAGCGCCGATTTGCGTGCGCGCCCGCACTTCTTTGGCAACCGTGAAGGTACGCTGAAAAAACGGATGCAGTAAAGCGCCCAGCGTGCCCGCCTGTTCGGCTGCACGCACGGCATCTTTTAATTGACCGAGGATTTGGGTTTCCCCCAACACCATCGAATCAAGCCCGCTGGCAACACGGAAAGCATGCTCAATACTTTTTATGCCTTCGTGCATATAAATAAAGGGCTGCAGGTCGAACCTGGCCAAATCATGATAGTGCGTTAGCCACTGAATAATTTGTTCCGGCGCAGCCGTGCGGCAATATATTTCTGTGCGGTTACAAGTGGAAAGTATGGCCGCTTCCAGCACTTCCGGCAGGTTGTTAATTTGGCGTAACGCGTCAGCCAGCCCTTCCGGCGGAAAAGCGACTTTTTCGCGGATTTCGACCGGCGCGGTTTGGTGGTTAATGCCTATGGCGTAAAGCTGCATGGTGCTGCGATGGAAACCGTGGGAAAACAAACCAAATTATACCATTTGCCCCCGTATTTACCGGATACGTTGTTTCCCTACCTGACAAGCCCTGTCTTCACGGCTGACAATATGCTGATGCAGCAAGGAAAATATTCTCCAAAAAAGAACGCCGATTTGGTACGTGCACGAATTTCCATCTACAATGACAATTCAAAAATAAATAGTTTTAGGGGGTCACTATGCAAGCAAAGCAAAAAGGTTTTACGCTGGTTGAAATCGCCATCGTATTGGTGATTATCGGCTTACTGCTCGGCGGCATACTGAAAGGCCAGGAGTTGATCTCCAATGCGCGGGTGCGCAACGTAGCAGATCAGGTTAACGCGGTAAAAGCCGCTTACTTTGCCTTTCAAGATCGCTACCGTGCATTGCCGGGGGATTATTTGCAGGCCACCACCAATATTCAAAACGTGCCGGCCAACGGCAATGGTAATGGACAAATCGATGCGAACGAACAGGCGGCTGCCTGGCGCCATCTGGCCAACGCCGGTTTTATCTCCTGCGCGCAATGCACCACGGGCGATAGCGCGCTTCCGCCCAATACCACCAACAGCCCGGTCAACGCTTACGGCGGCGTGATGGCGATTACTTACGATGGCAACTACAATAATCTGGCCGCGGCGTCGGGGCCACCGTTGAATAATCTGAAAAGCGGCAACCAAATCCCATCGAATATTCTGGCGGAAGTCGATCGCAAAATTGATGACGGCAATCCGCGCACCGGCACATTTCGTTTCAGTCCGTATGCCGCCACCGGCACCGCACCCGTCACCGCTAACTGCGCAGCGCTAGGCGCGGACAACTGGCAGGTGGTAGCGGCGGATAGTAACTGCGGTGCGGCGGCTACTTTCTAATCAAACTTTCAATAGAAAGTTTATAAAAAAACCGGCTGTATGTCGGTTTTTTATTTTAATGTAACTCTATGAATATATTGAGTTTTTTATCCTTGCAATAAGCGCATTTCCGCCTGCGCCAAGTTCTCCGGCGCACCCAGCAAGATTAATACATCGGATACTTCCAGCTTCAAGTTTGCCGAGGGATTGGTGTTGCGCACATTACGCCGCCGCACCGCCGTCACTTCGACATATACATCATCCAGCGATAATTCCTGCAAAGTTTTGCCCACGGCCGCCGCATCTTCGTTGAGCATGATGGATTGCAAACGCGGCTGCGCCGATTCTTCGATATCCGCTTCGATATCCGTTGCGCCGTGAAAAAATCCGCGCA